>CAVGVF010000036.1:0-15893 GCA_963632615.1 uncultured Eubacteriales bacterium | reverse complement strand
ATCTTCGGGACAAGCCCAAAGATGACGGAGAACAAACGAGAGGAAATGCTGTTTGCTGCATTTAATAATATTGCCATTATATTCCTGGATGCTCGCGGTAGTTCGCTCTGCTCACACGCAAGCATGACATTGAGAGCAAAGGAAAACAAACGAGAGACTAAACAATTTTTCCAATTCTTAAATATCATTACAACTTCCTTTCTTTTTGAAATTACAACAAAAAAGCTGTCGGCAAGACAGCTGGAAGTTGGAAACCATAACTCAAGATATAGTGTAGCATATTAGCCATTGTAATATAGCACATTTTGCTACCTTCCAGCCAAAAGCCAGAAGGTATTTAACGTCATTCATGACGCTTGAGTAAGGGGTTTCCACACCCCGGACAGACTATCACCTGTCTGCGTTTAATGTTATAAGTAAATACAATGAAAGTAAAGATTATTTTGTAATAAAATCAAAAAAGAAAACTCTGCCGCAAAACAGAGTTTCTTAAAACTGAATTTTCAGAAATCAATATAGCTAAACCTGCTGCTTTTCGTCTTTAGGCTCTTTGTTTTCTGCTTTGTTTTCTGTTTCTTTTTCAGCACCGCCGTTCAAATTATCCAAAAACTGTTTTTCAATTTTCATATACTGTTCAAACAGCCAGCGCGACTGCGACAGCATAACCAAAGAAATCAGCACCAAACAAAAGATAACTTTGCTGTTTTCAGTTAGAAACTGATGAACTACCGTCATAATAAAGAAGCAGACAATCAGCATGCGGAAGCTGGTTAAAAACAGCAGTGGCAGCCGATTCGCTTTTTTAGCTTTCCACAGCTTATAATAAACCGTTGCCACCTGATTGTTTGAAACAAACAGATTTTTTATATTTTCGCTTTCATAAGAACACAGAGTATCTTTGACTTTTTGCACCATCTTATTTTCACAAATATTAACCTTAAACAGCTTATGCGAAATATCTGACAGCGGACGGATTTTTTCGGCCAGTACTACCGGCAGAATGGTTTCCCAGCCGATAAGCGCCTTCAAAAACGGCGACATCAGCAGCAGCGTAATAACCGTTACCACCGCCCGCGCCGCCATATTCGGCAGATATTGATGTATCCACGGACGCACAAAGTAGTTGGAAAAACCGATTACCGCATAGTTAATCATAATAAACAGCATTAACCGCAGCAAATAGTTTTTCAGCAGCATATTCCATAAGCGCTCTTCGCTTTTGGTTTCTTTTTGCCCCGCCGCATGCTGTGCCAGAAATTCCTGCCATTTTTCCGGCAGATAGCGTTTAATCACACTGAACATCGGCTCGGCAAATTTTATCATCATCGGCGTAAAGAAAGTAGTGATAACCGATACTGCCACAATAATCGGATAAACCTGCTTATGCAGCACACCCAAGCTCATGCCGAGGCTGGCGATAATAAAAGCAAATTCGCCGACTTGAGCCAGCGAGAAAGCACCCTGCACTGCCGTTTTCAGCGGCTGACCGGAAACCACAAAACCAAAGCACGAAAATGCCACTTTGCCAACCATCACAATAAAAGTAATCACACAAATCGGCCAAGCATATTCAACAAACATTGCCGGATTAACCATCATGCCGACAGAAACAAAAAACACGGCGCCAAAAAAATCTTTCAGCGGCTTTATCGTTTTTTCTATACGCTCAATCAGCGGTGTTTCTGCCAAGATAGAACCCATGATAAAAGCACCCAAAGCCGATGAAAAACCGGAATAGTTAGCCAGCGCCACCATGCCGAAACACAAAGCAATCATCACTAAAAGCAGCTGCTCGTCATTCAAAAAGCTGTCTATTTTTTTCAAGAGCGTCGGCACCAAATATATGCCGGCCACAAAACACAGAACTAAAAACAAAATCAGCTTGCCGGTGCTGAACAACAGCGCTTCGCCGTCAAAGGTGGAACCAAGTGCGATAGTCGGCAGCAGCACCAGCAGCAGAATGCCCACTAAATCTTCTACCACCAATACGCCGAACACCAAATCGGTAAATTTTTGCTTTTTAATATTTAAGTCATCAAAGGCTTTAATAATAATTGTAGTTGACGACATGGAAATCATACTGCCCAGAAAGAAGCTGTCCATAGTCGTCCACCCCAGCAGCAAACCGGTGTTATAGCCCAAAAACAGCATAAACAGAATATTGGCGTTAGCCGTAATCATAGCCGCTTTGCCCACGTTAATCATCTTTTTAAAACTGAATTCAAGTCCCAATCCAAACAATAGAAATATCACGCCGATATCCGCCCACAGGCTCAAATTTTCTCTGTCTGTCACCGTCGGCAGCAAATCAAAATACGGACCGGCCAGAATACCGGCCAAAATATAGCCCAGCACTGTCGGCTGCTTCAATTTTTTAAACAGCAGAGTAACAATAGCCGCATAAATAGTGATAAGCGTCAAATCGAGAATCAGCGTATGAATAGTATGCATTTTCAATGTCCTAAAAAGTTTGAACCCTTTACAGGCTAAGGAAAAAATATTAACATTTTTATAAAAAACAAGAGATTATTTAAATATTTTGCGCCAAAATCAGATATTGTTCCGGAGTAATATTTTCGGCTCGGTCGGTCAAAGACACTCCGGCAATTTCACAGGCTTTTTCCAAATTCGGCAGACTTTTCAGGCTTTGGCGAATCATCTTGCGGCGCTGTCCAAAAGCTGCTTCCGTAAGTTTTTCCAGCTTTTGCAATTCTTCGGCAGTCGGCATATTTTCCTGCGGCAAAAACAGCAGCACCGAAGACCAAATTTTAGGCGCCGGAACAAAACAATTCGGATTCAGATTAAACAACAGCTTAACTTTGCAGACCAGCTGAGAGATAACCGACAGCCGCCCGTAATTTTTATTGTTCGGCTCGGCAGAAATCCGCTCCGCCACTTCTTTTTGAAACATCAGCGTCAAGCTGTTGAAATTCCGCATCTGCTGCAAAAATCCCAGCAGCAGCGGAACCGATATATGATACGGCAGATTGCTGACAATACTCTTCGGACATTCGGTTTTTTGCCCGAAATCAAACTTCAGCGCATCGCCGTTGACAATTTGCAGCGTTGCTCCGTAAACCGCCTGCAATTCCTGCATAATTTCTATGCAGCGCTCATCCATTTCTATAACCGTTAAGCTATGCGGATTCGTTTTCAAAACTGCGCGGGTCAAACCGCCCGGCCCTGGGCCGATTTCAAACACGTCTTCTCCCGAAAAATCAGGTCTGCCGCGGGCAGCCAAAGAGCTGCGGATAATCTTATCCGTAACATTTTGATCCAGCAAAAAATTCTGCCCCAAGGCTTTTTTTGCCATCAAACCATGGCTGTCAACCGTTTCTCGCAAAGAAGGAAGTTCTGTCATTATACTTTCTTTTCTATCAAAGCGCGGCTGCGCAGGTTTTTAATGTAGCGGTTAGAGTATTCCTCCAGCTTTTTATTTTCCAAAAAGCTTTTCACTTCCTTGCGGGAAGGAAGCTCCGGTTTGTCTGTGGCTGGATTAAAGATTTTTTCCAGCTTAAAAATATAAAAGTCTTTGCCGTAGGCAATCGGATCCGAAACATCGCCGTCTTTCATTTTCAAAACGGCATTTTCCAAAACAGCCGGCAATTTACCTTTGCCTACCCAGCCCAAATGTCCGCCGTTGGCTGCGCTCGGACTTTGCGAAAACTGCATGGCATAAAGCTCAAAGCGCGGATCGTGGCGCAAATTTTCAACCAGTTGATTTAAGTCTTTGGCATCTTTTTTATCTATAACGATTTCCGAAACCATAAACTTTTGTTTTTTCTGGTCGTTTTTAATTTCATTAAGAGCCTTATTAACATCATTTTCGCTGATATTCAGTTCATTATAGCCCTTTTGAGAAATCAGCTTCTGCCAAGCCAAATCAGCTTCTATCTGCGTGCTCCATTCTTTGACGCTGACTTTAGCTTCGCTCAAAACTTTTTTGAGCTCGCCGGCCGGCATATTATTGCTTTTTTCAAATTTACGCAAAGCATTGTCGATTTCTTTTTGGCTAATCTTAATCTTATTTTTTTCAGCTTCCTGAATTTTCAGCTTTTCATCAATCGCCGACTGCAGAACTTTACCGGTTATCATCGCTTTGGTCTGCTGATTATACGGAATGCCGGTCATCAGAATAAAAGCATTGATACGGCTTTGCATATCGCTGCTGGTAATCACTTCGCCGTTTACCAAGGCATAGATTTTCAATTTATTTTCATATAAAGTAATCGGCTTCAAAGCTTCTGCCCTGCGGCGCTCTGCTTCTCTTTCGGCTTCTTCCATGGCACGGCGGCGCGCCTCTTCTTCCGCTTTGCGGCGGGCAAACTCTTCCTGCTGCAGGCGCATTTGCCTTGCTGCCTCGCGGCGGTTGGCGATATCAGCCTTTTCATCCTCGCTCAGCTGTTTATATTGCTCGGCATTCCGCCGAAACATAATGGAATTGGTATTCGGGCGTTCCATACGCGCCTGACTGTCAAGCTCCTGCATATTTATATTTTCCGCGGCTGCAATCTTGCCGCAAAACAGTGCCATACCGAAAAACAGAATTGCTTTTTTCATCTTTTCTCCTTACCTATGAACCAAAGCTGCCGATGGTTTTAAGATAGAATGTCGTGCCAAATTCATAGCTGTTTTTCAAATCCGGGTTGCTGCTGTTATATTTCTTAACGCTGGTAACCCACTTCAAACATTCATCTTCATAAATAACATTGCCGCCATGTTCCAGAGAGCCGCGGCTGTTTTCTGTCATATCCTGCAAATTATAGATGCTGACAGACCAAAACTGCGACAAATCAGAACTCAGTGAAGTATATAATTCTTTTCGCTCGGAATACAACTGATTATAATAAGTGTTTCCCTGCAAAAAGATATAAGATACATTTGCCCGCAAAAATCTCGGTCCAACTCTGGCGCCCAGCTCGCTGTATTTTGCACTCAAATTATCTTTATCCAGACGGAAACGATAATTCAAATTCAAATATTCATTCGGTTCGGCGTTAATGCGGCCGACATAGTCGCTGAAATTGGAATCATAATCGCTGTCCAAACTCTCGTTAAAACTGCTGTCTTTGTCTTTTTCGTAGCTTTGGGCAATAAACGCCGATGTACGGCCGATGATGTCGCCGTATGAGCTCCAGCGCAAGCCATAGCTGACACGGCTGCCCGTATCATTGCGGTCATAACCGGCATATCTATCCAAATCTAAAACATTGGTATCGTCAAAATAAACATCTTCGCTGTCTTCATTCGGAATTTTATCGGCCTTGTTTCCGCCTTTAGGCGCAGCCACGCCGACAATAACAGGCTCAATAATCTGCCGCGATGATTCGGTTGCTTTAACAAACGGCAAACGCCATTCTACGCCGGCCTGCGGGAAAAATCTTGTGACCGTGCCGCTGTATTTATCATAAACATTGCTCTGATAACTGTTTACATAATAAGCATCCGACTTTAAAGAGCCGACAAATCTGTACTTTTCGCCGAATGACGAAGTAAACGGCAATTCCCACGCATTTATAGAAGTCAAACGCTGAGTATTTCTGCCATTCGGATGATAAATTGAAGCACCGTTGAACTCATTTTTGAAATATGAGCCGATAGAACTCGGATCGGAATATACTTCAACATCCACAAGCGGAGCTACTGTCGGCTTGCGGTCGTTTATTTCATGAAACTGTCTTTCATTACGGCGGCGCAGGTTATAGCTCAATATCTTGTAATAATAAGCATCAACCGAAGCATAGTCACGCCCGCTGAAACGCTCAAACGCCACATTGGAGGTCAGCCAGGCATCATCTTGATACGGCAGGCTCAGTTCTTTCAAATAAATATAGTCGGAAACATATTTCAAATCATATTTCATCCGCCATAAATCATTTATATCATAGCGCCCGCTGGCAAACAAATTTCCGCGGTGAGACGGACGGTTGTCCTCGTTGTCTTTCAAATAGCTGCCGGCAATATTAGTGTTAGCGCTATAAAAATATTGCTGATATTCTCCACCCCAAACCGGATTTTTATCAGTTGAAAAAATCGGCGAGAAAATTACATTGGTTTGATTATTAACTGCCCAAAAATAACGCGGCTGCACCATAGCTCCCAAATAATTTGAGCTGCCCATGGTCGGAGCCAAAAAGCCGGAACGGCGTTTTACACTCGGATCCGGATGCGAGAAAAACGGCGTATAAAAAATCGGCACATTTTTGATTTTGATAACCGCATCGTTATAGTGCACGTTTTGGCTTTTTTCATCATGCTGCACCTTGCGTGCGCTGATTGACCACAGCGGAGATTCTGTATCGCACATATCGCAAGGCGTATATGTTGCATACATCAGCTGCTTGGTTTGGTTATTTTTCTTTCTGAAACTGTCGGCAAAAACATGAGATTCATCTTTCAGCAAAACTTTTATATGATGCATTTCGCCCACTGTCATCTGTTCGGCCAGCGACACCCGGTCGCTGTAGACAATCGAACCGTCTGACGAATAAAGTTTCACATTGCCGATAGCTGTCACCACATCTTTATTTTGATCATAAACCAACTTATCGGTTTTCAGCAGCATTTTATTATATTCAATTTCCACATCGCCGGTTGCCGTTATCAAACCGCTGTTTTCATCGTTTGTAAGCTCGTCGGCACTGAAATTAACCGCTTCTTGTCCGGCAATATTACTGTCTTCTGTAAATTGGATATTTGTAATATTATGTGAAACATCCATTGCCGCGTGCGGAGTTTTTTGCTCCTGGCGCTGAATTTCTCCGGCTTCGTTTACCGCATACGCCGAATGCCCGCACAGCAATGCAGGCAGCAGCAGCTTCAGGCCTGTTAAACGACTAATTTTCATGGTTCTCCTTTGCCTTAAACCGGCAAAAATAAAATGGGTTATAGAAAAACAGCAAATAAAAGCAAATTGCTAAGGGCAAAAAGCAATTTATATACAAAACCGGCAGCAGATATAATGAACGTCCGGCCAAGTTGGTAAATGCCAAATCTCCGCCTAAAATTACAATCATACAAACGATTTCTATGCTTATCACTTTTGTCTGTCCGCGGCGGTTGAATGAGCTGACCAGCAGCCCGACACAGGCCAGCAGCGCAAACAGCAGATTATAAAACGGATACAGTATACGGCGATGCCCTTCAACAATGCTTTTGCGCACAGCCGGCGCATCTAAAGTTTTATCATTTGCCGCATTCAGCAGCTCACCGATAGAACGTTCACGCACCGTCTGATCTTTTTTCTTTTTGCTTTCAAGGTTGTTAAATTCTGCCGAATAGCGGGAGAAAGACAGATTGCTGAATTTATAGTCTTTGGTGTTAATCTCTTGGCGCACACCGTTTATAAACAAGATTCGCGGGCCTTTTTCGGTTTGAATCAAGCGGCCTTTTTCTGCCGTCAAGGTGACTTTTACACCAGGTTTGCTTTCATCGCTGACAAAAATACCGCTGACCGAGCCATCATCTTCATGCTTGTTTACAAACACGGTAATGCCGTTTTTCAGCGTGGTAAATTCGCCTTCGCGGAAAACCATTTGTGTCAGATTATTTTTTACCCGCCATTCCAAATCGCGGAACCGATTTTCAGACCAAGGTATACCCCAGTTCATCACAAACACGTTAAACATTGCCAGCAGCACACCTACCATAACAGCCGCTTTAGCATTATTCCAAGGGCTGATGCCTGCCGACTGCATTACCACAAGTTCTCTGTCGGCAATCAGGCGGTTATACACAAACAATACGGTTACAAAAACCGCAACCGGCGATAAGATATTAAAAATACGCGGCATTAAAAGCGATGTCATTTCGGCAAACAGATACACCGGCAGCCCCTGCCGTGTTACCATTTCCACAAACCGAAGCGACTGCGTCAGCCACAGCATGGCCAGCAGAGAGAAACAAACCAGCAGAAATCCGATAAAAATCTGCTTAAAAATATAAACGTTCAATATTTTCATGCGCAAGATTATAACGCCATTTTTTCAGTAATAAATAATAATTTATCAGATATACCATTTATTTTGCCGCGTCAAATAAAAAAGTCTGCCGCTGCTACAAAAATTGCTGTCTTTTTATCCATTTTCAGCTATAGTTGTTCAAGCAAAAGGAGAATAAAATGCCGGAAAAAATATATATTCTGAATGAGAACGGTTCAGTCAAAGGATTAGAATTCCGCGATATTGTTCACGAAAAAGGACTTCTGCATTCTGCCGTGCAATGCTGGATTATGAATAATAACGGAGAAGTATTAGTTCAAAGACGGGCTGCCGCAAAAGATAAAAGCGCAGGAAAATGGGATGTATCATTCGGCGGGCACTGCGCGGAAACAGCCGAAAAAGATTTTATCACAGCCAATGTCATAAAAGAAGCAAAGGAAGAACTGGGCATCCGAGTAACCGCTGAAATGCTGATAAAACTCGGCGAAATCCGCTACACCTCACAGCAAGCTGAAAACAAAGAGCTATTAAGCGTCTTTTTAATAAAATCCGGCAATTTCAGCCATTTTGTTTTCAATGACGGAGAAGTTTCTGAAGTAAAATGGATAAAGCTTGACGAACTATACAGCAATATACAAAGCAATCCCCAAGAATATGCAAACCGCCTCGGTGCCATCTTGTTATTAAAATCTTATCTGACATAAAAAAAGCCCGCTGTGACACGGACTTTTAATCTTTCAGTTATTTCAAATCGATTTTGTTTACTTTTCTTCGGCTTTAGGGGCTGCTTCTCCGCCCTTGGTTACCACAACCATAGCCTCGCGCAAAATGCGGTCATTAAGCGTATAACCGGATTGCAGCTCAGCGATAATTGTGCCGGACGGCTTTTCTTTATCTTCCACTTCCTGCACCACACGCTCAAAATTCGGGTCAAAAACTTTATTAAGGCTTTCCAGTTTTTTAATGCCGAATTTGCCGAAAACTTTAGTCAGTTCGTTCTGAGTAAGCTCCACGCCTTTGATAAAAGCTTCGCATTTTGTTTTGGTTTCATCATCAACGGCGCTTAACGCACGCTGCAGATTATCGGCAACGCCCAAGAGCTCTTTGGCAAAAGAAGAAATTGCAAATTTAGAATTTTTTTCAATTTCCTGCTGGCAGCGCTTTTTAGTGTTTTCCGCTTCGGCATAAGCCCGCAGAAAAGAATCTTTCAGCTTTTGATTTTCTTCTTTAAGCTTATTCAGCTCGTCATCTATACCTTCGGAGTTTTGCACATTTTCAGAATTTTCTTCCGCCGCGGATTGTTCTTTTTTATTTTCGGTTTCGGCGGACATTTTTTCTTTTTTATCAGTCATTCCAGTATCCTCTTTAATTCTGTTTGGATAATATCTATATAGAACTTAGTGGCTAATTATCGACAAGTCAAGAGCGTAAGTTCTTTTTATGTTGAAGGTTTAAATTTTTGATGATACACTAAAGGTGTATTATGTTTAGAAAGTAATTGTGATGTCTATATTGAATCTTGGCTCAAATAAAAATAAGTTTTCTTTTTTACCGACAAATTTTAATAAAAGAAAATTCAGCATAAATTTCGGTGTGCCGCACGACGCAATTTTGCAGCAAATGCAAAATATGGGCAAAAAGCAGTGCCTTACCGACAAATGCTGGCCGCAGAACGAGCAAATTCACGCGTGGATGATTACCGCCGAAACGGCAACTTTTATGAAATGCGGCGGCTTGGGCATGGTGGCCTCGGAATTACCGGAAAACTATAACCGTATTTTTACGGAAAAACACAGCGATATCACAATTATAACCCCTATGTATTTAGGCGATACCGGACGCAAAAAATGCACTTTTGAAAATGGCATTTACAGCGGAGCCGAAAGCCGACAGATAGCTTTGCATAAACTCTGCACTATTAAAGTTCCGTTTATGGGCAGCCGCAATCGCTTTTGCCATTTCAAGGCTGATGTATACAAAGGCAGTTTGAACGGCGCCGACTATCTGTTTTTGCATAACGACCGATTTTTTTCCATCAATCCTGCCGCCGAAAATCCGTCCGGACAAGGCGGATGCTATGTGCTGAACAATTTGCATATAGATGAAGTTGAGCGTTTTGCATTTCTTTCTAAAGCCGTTTACTGCCTGTTGGAAAATATTGCCTCAGGACAGATTAAAGACCTGGCTTTGCCTAACATGCTGATTGCCAATGACTGGCACAGCGGCGCAATTTCCGGACTGACAAAATATTTGACGCTGGCCAAAGTTTATGCCAAGCGGCTGTCTTTGGAAATTGCCGACAAGCTCAAAGATATTCCGATTATCCATATAGCTCATCACATGGGCTATCAAGGCTGGGATTATAACAACACTTCAAAAATTCTGAACTCGCTTTATGAAGATTTGGCAACATTAGTTTTGAAAAACGCTAAAGCCGTAAAAAACAGCAATCCGCGCACGGCCAACACTCTGTTAGTCGGCGATACCTATAATCAGGCTTCCTGCAATATGCATCTGGCTGATCGTATTGTTACCGTATCAAAAAACTATATGGAAGAAGTATCGCGTGAAAAAAGCTTTGGTTTTGATTTCCGCGACATTCTGAAAATCCGTAAAAATTGCCGTACTTTTTTCGGCATAGTCAACGGCTACGAAAAGAAGCTGATTTCGCCGAACGCTAAAAAAATCGAATTGATAAATCAATATTTCGGCGATACGCAATTTAAGGTTTATAACGAGCACTCTCTGCAAAATAAGCTGCACAACAAAAAAGAATGTATCAAATTATTATCGCGCTTAGCCTCCGATGAAGCGTATCGGCAAAAAGTCATTCCGATGATAGACACTTATAATTTTGATGATATTTCTTCAATTCTGCATGATGCCGAGAATATTCCGTTTATCTGCATGACCAGCCGTATGGTGGAGCAAAAGGGCTATGATATTGCTCTGAATGCAATTCTGCGCATATCCGATAAATACAAAAATTCGCCGCAGGATTTTCCGATTTTCGTTTTAGGCGGCGCCGGAAACAAAGACCTGTTTCACGATTTAATGGCCTTAAAAGACAACACCAAACAAATCTGCCGCGATTTTGCCAAGCGCATTTTTGTATTTCACGGCTATAACGACCAATTTGCCTATTCCGTGCAGCTGGCCGCCGATTTCTATCTGATGCCGTCATATTTTGAACCGTGCGGATTGACGCAAATGGAAGCCATGGCGAAAGGCAGCCTGCCGATTGCAACTTCTACCGGCGGCTTGGTCGACACCATTCAAGACGGCATAGACGGCTTCAGAACAGAGGTATTTTTTGCCGATGGCAACCGTGTCTATGGACCAAACCTGCAAGCTCAGCGCCTGAAAAATAATATCAACGCCTATTTTGAAACCATGGAAAGAGCCATTCGCTGCTTTTATACATCGCCTAAAACCCTGCACCAAATGCAGCAGGCTGCGATGCAAAACGATTTCAGCTGGTCTATTCCGAACGGTTCTGTTTATAAATATGACAAGCTCTTCCACACCGGCGGACTATAAATAACGGCAGAATTGCTTCCGCCGTCAATTTTCCTATTTATATCTTATAGATAAGAAAATTCGGTGTTTCCGAATAATCAGAATAATACGTATTCTCATTATTTTTCCTTTCTTTGTTGGAAAGGGGAAAACCGTACTTATATTGATAAAAGTATTGACTCTTATGCAAAAATAAGCTATCCTAAACTCAGAAATGAGTTAAAGATATGGTTTAACCCCTTTCAGTTTAGGTAATTTGTCGGCTAACTTTCAGCCGACTATTTTTGTATATACAATAATTATTGAATTGTCAAATTTAATCTATAAATAGTAATCATACTTGCAACAAAACAATCAAAAAACTTTATCTCACTCAACGTAATTCTTTGTAGTGAACTACCGCGAGGATTCAGGAATTTTATGGCAATATTATTGAAAGAAGAAAACAGTATTGTCCCTCGTTTATTCTCCGTCATCTTTGGCCTTGTGCCGAAGATCTTGATGCAGCAAGTGATTAACCTAGTCAAAAAATTTGCTATATTATTACATAAGTATCGGTTCAGACAAGATTGCCGGAATAAGTCCGGCAATGACGGGTGCTGGGGATGCTTACTTAGTGTTTGTTGCAGCGTCTTTAACGCCTCTACTCTCAGCGTCATTCTTCGGCGTGAACGAAGTGAACTGTCCGGAGAATCCAGGAATATAACATCCATATTCATGAATCGGATATACCATTCTGGACACTCGGCGAATTCGCTCCGCTCAAAGCCAAGGATGACTATAAAAAATGGGGTGCGGTTAAATTTTGCTATCGTTTCCAGTGCAGTATACGCTTAAAACTCAGTCATTTTCAGCAAAATCAGCGAGGTGTGGAGTGGTGGCGGATATACATATACAACATTATCCGACTTATCGAATACAGCTTCGTATGAGTCCTGTGATCTTGGTTGTAATCAAGGCAAAAAATACCGCTGCAAAGATGGATATGACTATGACTCTAGCACTAAAAAGTGTATAAAGGCTAAAACTTGCGAAGATTATACAAGTGGTCAAAATATTTATGTAACTCCAGGACCAAGTGTAAACCCTAGTAAACAATGTACAGATTTGACATTACCTAGCGGTAAGCAATATGGCTTTGATAATGCTTATCCAGCAGGTAATAGTATGCGTTGTTTGAAATGTGCTGTAAAAGATAGTGGTTCCGGCGGAAGCTCGAACAGCTGTACAGCAAGTTCTTATACTGCTTCTGTAACATGCTCACTGTCTTATTCTACAGATGAATGCTGCTCTGCATTTGGTTGTTCGGGGAATGGCTGTGGTACTGGATACTATAAATGCAAATTTGATATTCCTAGTTGTGCATTTAGCAGTGTATCTATTCACGCAACAGATAGTGTAGGACAAGATCATGTTGTTGTTCAGGCTGGTGCTGGTACAAGTGAACAAACAGTGAATAATTATAAAATTCCTGGTCCTGGTACTCCTTGTGAATTTTTTGCATCAGGTTCATCTTTAGGAAAAGTAGCAGGTGAAGCTGTATCAGGACAAGCTTATACATGGAGATGTTCATACACCAGAAAAATCAGATAACGAAAGGAGACTTAAATAAGTACAAAAAGGCGGAGAATAAACCCCCGCCTTTTTAAATTATTTGAGCTGTATCGGCCGGTATCAAAAATGATATTGACTAAAATTAAAATAACTGTTATATATAATTTATAAAGTCCACATGTTATTCGTAGCAGTGGTTCAGAGGGAGGAAAAGCCTCCCTCGTTCTTTTTAATGAGGAATAAATGACAAGACGAGTAATTGCTTATATTGATGGGTTTAATTTATATTATTGTTCACTAAAAGGAACTTGTTATAAATGGTTAGATTTGGTTAAATTTGCAGAATCTATGTTACGGCCGAATGACGAGCTTGTAGCTGTTAAATATTTTACTGCACCGATAAAATCTAATTTAGGCGACCCAAACAAATCATTAAGACAAAGAATTTATTTAGAGGCGCTGTCATTGAATCCTAAAATAGAGATTAAATACGGACAGTTTTCTGTTCACAAAGTAAAAATGCCTCTAGCAGAGGAATGGGAAAAAGGCAAGATTAAGACTGTAGAAGTTATTAAGACAGAAGAAAAAGGTTCAGATGTAAACCTTGCTGTGCAAATGGTAGCAGATGCTAAAGACAATTTATTTGACTATGCTATGTTATTCAGCAATGATTCTGATATGTCGTATGCTGTCCAGATAGCCGCTAAAGATTGTGGTAAATTTATTGGCTTATTCATTGATAAAAAAGCAATTTCTTTTCCGCAGCTAAAAGAAAATGTAGGTTATATCAGAAGACTGACATCTTCTGTTTTTTCAAATAATCAGCTACCAGATGAAATTGTAACACCATCTGGAAGAGTGTTGCATAAGCCGGAAAATTGGTAATGATTTGGACATATTAACCTCATAGCGCGAGTTCCTTTGAAATCATTACATGATTTCAATCTCATTAAGAACTTTGCCATATTATTACATAAGTCTCGGTTCAGCCAAGATTGCCGGAACTAGTCCGGCAATAACAGTAAAAGACGACAGCTTAGTATTTGTTACCAGTTTTTTAAGCGGATGTACCATCCTGGATCCTCTGCGAATGAGCTAGCGCTCAAAGCAAAGGATGACGAGTTTGGGTGTTGGTTGGGAGAGAATGGACTATCAACATACTCTCGAAGGTCATTCTTGCGTGTGAGCTTTAGCGAACTACCGCGAGAATCCAGGAATATAATGGCAATATTATTGAATGTTGCAGACTGTATAGCCTCTCGCTTTTTTGCCGTCATCTTTGGCCTTGTGCCGAAGATCTTGGTGCAGCGAGTGACTAACCAAGTCAATAAATTTACCAGTTATTCTAAAACCATGCAGAAATGCAAAATTTATGTGGAGAGAAGTTGTACATTGCTGTTGTTGTATAAAAATAATTAAGGAAAACAGAGTATAAAAATGCAGAAAAAGCTTGACAAAAAAATAAAAATCCTTTATATAATATTTATTCATATATAATTAGGTGTAATTATTTTTTAGCTTAATGGCATTGTTAATTTTTTTAACATTGCTTTTAGTTTCATGTATTGAACTTTTTCCATTGTGAAATGCAAAAAGTTCCTAATTTGTTCAACTGATTTGTACTTCTGCTTTGTTGTGAAACACGGCAGGAGTTCTTGAAGAAACTCAAATGTTCTACAATATATATTATTTAGGTGATTTTATCCCCTGAATACATGTGGTTTAATACATTCGTTAATTGTTCCTGCTCTGTTGAGAAACACGGCAGGAATTTTTTTTATATACAAAATAAAAAAACACCAAGACAGTAATCTGTGGTGTTTTTTACCGAAAGGAAACTTTTTTTACATTTTTTCTACTTGAGAAAATTCCAATTCAACCGGTGTGTAGCGGCCAAAAATAGAAACCGAAACTTTTAAGCGATTCTTTTCGGTGTCGATATCTTCAACAATGCCGACAAATGAAGCAAACGGGCCGTCAATAACGCGAATCTGTTCGCCTGTTTCAAAGTTTACATTAGTTTGCGGACGTTCCAAACCTTCTTGAACTTGGTTCATAATCTTTTGAACTTCAGCATCGCTGATTGGCTGAGGCTTGTTGCGGCTGCCTAAAAAGCCGCTGACGCGCGGAGTATTCTTTACAACCAGCCAAGTTTCGTCAGTCAATTCCATTTTTACTAAAATATATCCCGGAAAAAACTTGTGTTCTGCATTAACTTTTGTACCTTTGCGGATTTCTACCACATTTTCAGTCGGTACAAAAACTTCAAGGATTTTATCATCCATTTTTTTCAACGTTGCTTGTTCTCTCAAAGATTCGGCAACCTTTTTTTCCGAACCGGAATAAACATTTACAACATACCAGCGAGCAGCCATTTATTAAACTCCTATCCTAACATCAAAATTTTATCTACGCCCCAGGCCAAAACGGCATCGACCACAAAGAAAAACACGGTAGCGATGGCAACCAAGGTTACAACCATAGCGCAAGACGGCACCACTTCTTTTTTAGTCGGCCAGGTAACTTTTTTTACTTCCTGCTTAACCTGACGCAGAAACTGAATCGGACTAATACTCATTTCAAACCTTTTCTTATTAAATTGACAGAGCATATTTCTATACTCTAACATATTGATGCTAACATATTAAATTATTTTTAGCCTGTCAATAAGATAATTGCAGTTTGTCATAGCAAAGTTGCGCCGGCATTAAAGACTCGGTTTTAAAACCTCTTCCGCACGGAGCGAGGTTTTCTATTACGAAAAGGCGGGGATAAATCCACCCCGCCTTTTATATCTTTCTAAGTTATGTATATACCTTTTTATCAGTAATTTGTGCAAGTACCCATATCGTATGTCCAGCCTGGATAACCATAGTCACC
>CAVGVF010000035.1:4860-15909 GCA_963632615.1 uncultured Eubacteriales bacterium | reverse complement strand
CCACTTTCAACGTCATTCTTCGGCGTGAACGAAGTGAACTGTCCGGAGAATCCAGGAATATAAAATTCTTATTTTTAAAAGAAGCAAAGTATATAGCCTCTCGTTTGTTCTCCGTCCCGTCATTAACGGGCGTGACGCACAGTCTGTCCCGTTAATCTTGTTGCAACAAATAACTAACCCTGTCAATAAATTTGCCTTATTATTGCATAAGTATCGGTTCAGCCAAGATTGCCGGAACGGACTGTGCGTCACGTCCGGCAATGACGGGTGCTGGGGACGAGGGCTTAGTATTTGTTGCAAGTTCTTCAAATCCCCCTTTCCCGCACGTGGCGAGGTTTTAATAAACTGCAAGTGTTAAAACAGCAAAAGGGAGCCGCTAAGCTCCCTTTTCAACTTAAAAATCCCCCTACTCGGCTGCGGCATACTGACGTTCGGTCATACCGAACTCATCTGCTTTCATATTCAAGCAATAAATGCAGCAATCATCGCCGGTATCATAATATTCCGGCAAAACAGCGCCCAGCTTAAATCCGCATTTTTCATAAAAGCGGCGGGTCGGTTCATATTGCGCGGTGCTATCCGTTTTCACATACAAACGCTCAGCCCCCAGACTTTTCAGATGAGCAATCAAATAGTCAACCAACTGACGCCCTATCCCTAAACCGCGATATTCGTTTAAGGTAGAAAGCCAATAAAGTTCATAAGTTCCGGCCTTAGCATCCGGAAGTTCTTCAAAGCAGGCGTAGGCCACCGTTTTGCCGTTATATTCAGCAAACAAAAAGCGGTGCTCGCAATCTTTATTGCGCAACAAATGGCGGGCAATATCAGCATTCAGCTTAATATCCCTATCATCAAAAAAGCCTGTAGAAGAAGCAATTTGAGCAATAACCTCGGGGTCATTTTCTCGTAAAGTATTTCTGAAACTGAGCATAGTTACACTCCTTTCAGAACGGCATTTCCCTCGGTATAAGATAAGAAAGTTGTTTCAAATAATAAGACGGACCTGTGATGGTCTCCATCATTAGAACCGCATAAGGCAGCGGCCGACGCACGATTTAACATAAAAACTCCATCGTTGTTAATCCAATGCAGCAAAGCTTATAAATAAGCCTTGTTACATTTATGATTATAAACATTTTGATTTAGCTTTTCAAGTAAAAAGATAAAAATCACCTGCCCAATAAAAAAACGGAAGAAATATCATCTAAGATATTTCCCCCGTCGGCAAGACTAGCGGCTAAAATAATTAACCAATTCCTGAGGAAGCTTCTGAGCCGGAATAAAACCGACAAAGCGCCCCTTGTCAAAAGTGTTGCAGCCCAAAAAGCGGAGCTTTTCATCATGTCTGCCGCGCGGATACAATCCCTCGGTAGAGCAGATTTCAGCCTCCCCTTCCGGCAGCATAAACACCGGAACATAAATGTTCATTCTGCGCTCAAATACATCGTCATTCAAATGCGAGATTTTGAGCGGATGGCAGGATCTGAACGCAAATTCACGTCCGGTTTCCTGCAGCTCGTGACGAGTGTCAGTATACAATATATAGTCACTGACAGCCTTATAGCGAACCTCTTTGACTTTTTTCAAGCGGCCGCGGGCTCCATGCTCCATCTCAAGCTTTAAGCCCAAAACTTCCTGCTCCAGCTTGACTTGATAGCGATGGCCTCCGGACATTGAAAAAAGCACCGGCATCTGATGATTTGTCAATTCTTTGACCAGCACAGGCTCTGCATCTTTTTCTCCCGGAGCAGTAGCCAGCATCTGTTCAAACACATTGGCCTTTACCAGATGGTTGTTCTCATACACGCCGCACAAAAATGTCAACTTGTTAGAGACAATTTTGGTTGCAACTACATTATCATCCCAAATAGAACGAGTCTTTCTCATAACTAATAATTTTTAAAATAATACATAATCAAATATAATATACCACAGCCTCAAAAATATGCAATATCTTTCGATAACTTGACAAAAAAATATTGCATATTCGGCAAAAGCGTAGTATATATAAAGTAATTACAAAATTTTTATGTCTAACTTTAATTTATATTATTATGAATACGATGATTAAGCTTTCCAGAAACTTTAGTTTGTATGAACTTATTGCATCCGGCACCGCTAAAGCGAACCATCTTGCAAATACTCCGGACGAAAAAGACGTAGCTAAACTCAAGCGTCTTTGCACGGATATTCTGCAGCCGGTGCGCGACCATTTCGGCAAGCCGGTGAATATTCGTTCCGGCTATCGTTCGGCTGAGGTCAACGCTCTTTTGAACGAAGCGCCTAATTCGCGCCACACCATGTGCGAGGCTGTTGACTTTAGAGTTTCCGGAGTGCATCTGGCAGACGTTTGCGATTATATTGCAAACAACCTCAAGTTTGATATTTTGCAGCTGGAGTTTCCAAATAACGACAACACGCAAAACGGCTGGGTTCATGTGGCATATAATCCATACGGAGAAAACCGCAGACTGAACTTGCAGACTTTTGCGGCGCGCAAGCAGCTGAAGCTGTCTGAAAACTTTAGCCTGTATGAGCTGACGCATTCCAACACCGGCGAAGCGCGCAAGATTTATAACTTGCCGGATGAAGCCGGAATCGAGCGTCTGCGTCAGGTTTGCGAACATATTCTGCAGCCGGTGCGCGACCATTTCGGCAAGCCCGTCCGCGTCAACTCCGGTTATCGCTCACTTGCACTGAATACTGCTATTAAAGGCGCCAAAACCTCACAGCATATAAAGTGCGAAGCGGCGGACTATGAGATTGACGGTATGAGCAACCGCGAACTGGCGCTGTGGGTGGCTGACAATTTGCAGTTTGACCAGGTTATTTTAGAGTTCCATAACAACCCGAAAGACCCGAACAGCGGCTGGGTGCACACCTCTTATGTGGCTCCTCCGCGCAAAAACCGCAAGCAGCAGCTTACCATAGACAATCGCGGCACCCGCTTCGGCATCGCTTAAAATTCGTTACAAAAAAAATCCTGTGTTTTCAGCACAGGATTTTTTTATTCTGCAATTAAATTTAATAGAAATAATAGCGGGCGCCGATAGTAAATTCTTTGCTGTTGTTATAGGCGTCGCCGTCAGCTAAAGAATAGCGGTACATCGCGCGGAATCCCCATTCCGGAGTCGGGTTGATTTCTCCGCCGATACCCAGACGCAGGGCGTTTGCCGTGTCTTTATCGCTTTTGCCGTTGTATTTTAAGTTAGAAGTAATACGTCCGTAACCGACAGAACCCAAAATAGTGGCGTCAGAAACATTGTACATATCAACCAAAACATCGGCGCCATAGCCATACAAACGGCTGCGTGCCACGTTGGAACCCAAAACTTTCTTTTCTTGCGCGGAGCGTTCGGCAAAAAATTCTATTGAACCGTAATCAACAAATTTTACACCGGCGGCTAAACTGCCCAAATCATAGTTATCGGCGTGAGTATTTTCATATTTGCCTTTTAAGTTCGGTGTCATATTAACATAATCAAAACCGACATACGGACGGAATTCTCCGGCATTTGCGGAAACAGCGGCCAGCAGGCCGGCGGCAATCAACAAATATTTTTTCATTTTGCATTCTCCTTTTAATCTATTACCGCTTTTATACGACACAATTTATGACTGAAAGGTTAATACATACTTTTTTTGTTGTTTTAATGCGCGGAAGCCCAAGTGTCGCCGATACCGGTTTCCACCGCCATTTTTACCGCCGTGTCTGCCACGTCTTCCATAATTTTCTGCAGCAAAGCCGCGGTTTGTTCAGCATGTTCGGCCTTGACTTCCAGCACCAGTTCATCATGCACTTGCAGCAACAGGCGTCCGTCCAGCTGATGTTCCTGCATTGCCTGATAAACCTTTTGCATAGCCAGTTTTACGATATCCGCCGCCCCGCCCTGTATCGGCGCGTTAATCGCCGCCCGCTCGGCAAACGAAACAATGCGGTGATTTTTGTCGTTAATCCCCAGCACGGCGCATTTACGCCCCAGCGGCGTCAACACATAGCCGTGGCTGCGGGCAAACTCGATTGTTTTTTCCATATAGGTTTTAACTTCCGGCATAACGGCAAAATACGAATCTATATATTGTTTGGCAATTTCTTTGGTGGTGCCGATTTGCTTAGCCAAGCCAAACTGCGAAATGCCGTAAACAATGCCGAAATTGATAGCCTTGGCGCGGCTGCGGTGTTCGCGGTCAACTTCTTCCGGTTTCAGCCCGAACACCCGGGCGGCCGTGGCGGCGTGAATATCCACACCGGCGGCAAACGCTTCTTTAAGAGCTTTAACATCGGCAACCGACGCCAGCAGGCGCAATTCCATTTGACTATAGTCCGCCGCCACAATTTTATAGCCCTTGCGCGCTACAAAGCAGGCGCGGATTTTACGCCCGATTTCCGAGCGGTTCGGAATATTCTGCAAATTCGGATTAGATGACGCCAAACGCCCCGTATTTACCACCGTTTGCGAAAAAGTAGTATGAACGCGGTTATTTTTATCCTTTACCTCCAGCAAAGCGGTGGTGTAGGTAGATTTCAGCTTGGCATAGCTGCGCCATTCCAAAATCTTGGCGGCGATTTCATGTTCTTCCGCCAGCTGTTCCAAAACTTCGGCGCTGGTGTTATAGTTGCCTGTTCCGGCCGTTTTTTTCGCCCCGCTGAAACCCAGCTTGTCAAAAAGAACTTCGCCGATTTGCTTTGGCGAACCTAAATTAAACTCCATACCGGCCAGCGCAAAAATTTCACTTTCAATCTTGCTCATCTGACTGGCAAATTCATCATTCAATTCCGCCATGCAGTTTTCGTCAATGGTAATTCCCTCGTCTTCCATTTTCAGCAAAACTTGCAGCAAGCGGCGGTCAAGCATTTCATAAACATACATTTTATGCTCATGAAACAGGCTGTCTTTCAAAATATGATAAAGCCGCAGCACATAATCCGCGCTTTCAAAGACATAATTGCCGTATTCCTGACTGAAAAAATCAATTTTTTTAACTTTTGCCGAAAGTTTCGGCTGTGCTATTTTTTTATCCAGCAGCATATCGCTCAAAACCGGCAAAGTATGTTCATGCAGCGAGCTGTCCACATCATACGACATTACCGCAACATCGTGATACGGCCATAAATCCAGCTGTTTGCCGCAAATTTTATCCAAATAATGCCATTGCGTTTTCAAATCCAAGGCAATTTTCAGAATATTCTGATTTTCTAAAACCGAAAGCAAAAACTTTTTAACTGTTTCATTGTCCAGCTGCGACACATCATGGTGCGCAAACAAATCCGCCTCGCCTGCCACTTGCGGAATCGGCAAATAATAAGCGCTGTTTTCCGCCGTACTGATACTCAAAGCCTCCGGTTCTGCGCCGTTATGCAGAACTTGAAAACCAAATTGCTGCGCCGTGATAATTTCTTGATACAAAGCCTTTAAGTCATCGCGGTTTTGAATTTTCTCATAACGAGCCGGCTTTTCTTTTGAAGCCGCGGCCGGCGCACCGCCTAAGGCACAGCAACGTTCTTCCACCCATTTTTGCAGCTTTGGCAGAATACTCTTAAAGCCCAGTTCCGTCACAAAATTCAGCAAGGTTTCAGCGTCCGGCGCCTGACATTTAAACTCATTCAACTGATGTTCAACCGGCACATCATTTTTAAGCGTCACTAATTTCAGCGAAAGTTCGGCCGCTTCTTTATTTTGCATAAGCACTTCACGCCGCTTGTTTTGCTTGATTTTATCGGCATTATCCAGCACGCCCTGCAATGAGCCGAACATATTAACCAGCTCCGCCGCCGTTTTCGGTCCAATCCCCGGAACACCCGGAATATTATCGATTTTATCGCCGGAAAGCGCCTGCACATCAACAACCTTATCCGGATAAACGCCGAATTTTTCATGCACGTCTTCCGGCGTAAAGAACTTATCTTTCATACCGTCATAAAATTCCACATGCGGACGAATCAGCTGCATAAGGTCTTTATCCGCCGACACCACCACCACATCATGTCCGGCTTCGACCGCCTGTTTGGCGTAGGTGGCAATCAAGTCATCCGCTTCATAGCCTTCCTGCAAAATGTATGGCAGATTCAAATTCTGCACCGTTTTATAAATCAATTCAAACTGCGGAATTAAAAGTTCCGGAATTTCGGCGCGCGTCGCTTTGTAATCGGCAAAAAAACTGTTGCGGAAATTCTGGCGCTTGGCATCAAACAGCACCACGCAATAATCGCAGGGAATAGCCTTTATCAGCCGCATAAACATTGTCAAAAAACCATACACCGCGTTTACCGGCTTGCCGCCCGGCGCCGTCATGGTCGGCAAGGCGTAAAACGCCCTGAAAATATAGCCTGAACCGTCAATCAAACAAACTTTTGCCATTTTTATTTTCTCCTTATCCGCCAATATAACGGCTTTTTATGCGTTCGCCAAGCATTTAAAAATTTTCTTAATGTTTTTGTTTATAAAACCTTCTTTAACTTATTTTATATATAGTGCAAACTAAGAATATTTGACTGAAAATGAGAGAATGAAATGCCGCAAAACGTAAAACAAAAAATCCGCCGCAAACTCAAAAAAGGTTTGGTAATTTTAGAAGACACAGTGCGCAAAACCAAAGCGAAAAGCGCTGCCAAAAAGAAATCGGCGCCCAAGAAAAAACGCTCGTCAAAAAAGAAAAGCGGCGGTTCATCTTTATGGAAAGTTTTGTTTATTCTCGGCTTGTGGCTGGGATTGTTTTTGTTTATCGCTGTCGGCTCTTATGTGGCGTATTGCTACTTTACCATGCCGGATATTGCTAAAGCCGTGGCACAGACCCGCCAGCCTTCCACCACCATTATGGCGGAAAACGGCAGCGATATCGCTTCATTCGGCAATGTCTATGCTGAAGTGATATATCCGGATAATCTGCCGAAAAATTTAACCAACGCCATTATTGCCACCGAAGACCGCCGCTTTTACAAACACTTCGGCTTTGACGTCTGGGGCTTTGGACGCGCCATGATTACCAACCTGTTCCGCGGCCGCTATGCTCAAGGCGCCTCCACGATTACGCAGCAAGTGGCAAAAAATATCTTTTTAACGCCGAACAAAAATATCAAGCGTAAAGTTCAGGAACTGCTGCTGGCGTTTTGGCTGGAAAATAAGCTGACGAAAAATCAGATTATGGCGCTATATCTGAACCGCGTCTATTTCGGTTCCGGCACCTATGGCGCGGAAGCGGCCGCTAACTGGTATTTTAATAAAAGCGCCGGCGATTTAAACCTGCGCGAGGCGGCGATTTTGGCGGGCATGCTTAAAGCCCCGAACCGCTATAACCCGATTTTAAACCGCGAAAAATCGTTGGAACGCGCCAATGTGGTTTTGCACAATATGCTGGAATGCGATTATATAAATCAAAAGCAATACGCTTCCGCCAAAACTTTGCCGGTCAGCAACGGCCAGCAATACCGCGTCAGCGGCGGCAAGCACTTTGCCCAATATGTTTATGACGAAGTCAACAGCTATATCGGCGAACGTTCGGTTGATGTAAATGTTATGACTACTCTTGACCAAAAACTGCAGGAAAGCGCCGAAAAAATTCTGCGTTCACATATTTGTGGCGCCAAAGGCAAAAACGTCAGCGAGGGCGCGATTGTGGTTATGGATTACAGCGGCGCCATCAAAGCCATGGTCGGCGGTATGGATTATAACCGCAGCCAATTTAACCGCGCGGTGCAGGCTATCCGCCAATCCGGTTCGGCGTTCAAGCCGTTTGTTTACCTTACGGCATTGCAATACGGCTTTGCACCTGACAGCATGGTTAATGATGCACCGCTCAAAATCGGCAAATGGCAGCCGTCAAATTACAGCAAACGCTATTACGGCAATGTGACTCTTGACTTTGCCCTTACGCATTCGCTGAATGTGGCGACCGCGGCGCTTTCTAAAGAACTGTATCTCAAGGATATTGCCGCCAACGCCCGCAAAATGGGTATCAGCACCAAAATAGACTTAACTCCGTCCATGGTTTTGGGAACAAACGGCGTTAAAGTATTGGATATGGCGGCAGCATACGCCGTACTGGCTAACGGAGGCTATGCGGTTTGGCCGCATGCGATTAACGAGATTTCCAGTAAAGACGGCCATCAGCTTTATGTGCGCCAATCCGACAAGCAAAAGCAGATTATAGACGGCAATATTGTTAAGCAAATGACACAAATGCTAAGTCATGTTATTACCCGCGGCACCGGTAAAAAAGCCCAGCTGCCGTATTTTGCCGCCGGAAAAACCGGAACCACGCAAAACTACCGTGATGCTTGGTTTGTGGGCTGGGCCGGAGGCTATGTGGCTGCGGTCTGGGTCGGCAACGACAATGAAAAGCCGATGAATAAAGTCGGCGGCGGTACTATTCCGGCCGAAATTTGGCACGATGTTATGCTGGCGGCGCATAATATCCATCCGCTTGCTGCCGAAACCGACAGCATCGGCGCGCTGATTGATGATGACAGCGCTTCATCGGATAGTATCGGCGACTTGATAGAGGAAGAAGATTTGGACGATGAGCCGAAAAATACATCATCCCCGTCCACTTTGGAAAGCCTGCTCGACAGCATATTTTAATTAAGCCTTGTGTAAAACTATTTTATCAGCATTGAACCTTAGATTAGTTTTTATACTATTGTTAAAAAAGTTTTACATAGAGGAGAAATTAAAATGAAAAAATATATTCTGGCGCTGGCTTTGTTTATATCTGCCTGCTTGCCGGCTTATGCCGACAGTGCGGCCAAAATGGGCGAAGACTGGCAGAAAATTTCAATTTATGATGTGAAAAATCCGGCTGTTTTGTTTGGCGAAGATTGGGCAGCCTTGGCTTCCGGCAATAAAGACAGCATGAACGCCATGACTATCGGCTGGGGACAATTCGGTATGCTGTGGGGGCGTCCTATTGTTACGGTTTATGTGGCGCCGGAAAGATACACCAATGAATTTATGCAGAAAAATGAATATTTTACCGTCATCGGTTTTCCTAAAGCTAAAAAAGAAGCCTTAACCTATATCGGCTCTCATTCCGGACGCGACGGCGATAAGCTGAAAGCGGCAGGCTTAACTCCGGAATTTACTAATTTAGGCAATCCTATTTTCAAAGAGGGAAATTTAGCCATTGAATGCAAAATAATTTATAAAGAAAGCTTTAAGCCGGAACTTATGGATGAAAAAGCCAAAGCTTTTTATGAAAGAACCAAGCTTTCTCCGCATATTGCCTATATCGGCGAAGTTGTCAACGTATGGCAGAAAAAATAAGCAATAAAAAAGGCTCTGTATAAAAATACAGAGTCTTTTTTTCAAGTTTATAAGCAATATACACGATGCTTTTCTTCTTTGGCATCTTCCGTTAATCTCGGCACATATTGCTTGAGCGTTGGATAATGCGACTTGGTGCAATAGCTGATAGCGTCCTGCATAACCTGATAGCGCTCATCACAATCAAAAGCACAGTCAGAATAGGTGCGGTGCATGCGCATGCACAAAACCGGCATTGAAAGCTTGGTTTGCTCTTGCAGCAAAGGACTATTGGAACGATTGCCGACCAATAAAGAAATGTATTCTTTGCTGGTCAGGTTTTTAGCCTCTGTTTGATTGCACAAACAAGCTTCATGGCAAATCTCCGCCAAAAGAACTTCGGCATTGAGCTCCGGATATTTATTGAGCACAGCTTCTTTGCCAAAAGCCAGATAGCTATGCGACAAAAGTTCGCGCAGCGGCTCAATGCTTTCAATTTGCAGCAGCTTTTGCACAATGCTCTTAGGCGCAGGATCCTTCATGGTATAGTAGCTCAAAACGCTTTGCACCAAAGGGCGGTACATTTTGCGCTCCTCCACGCTCCAATACGTAAAGTCCAAAAGCTCCAGCTGTGTCTGCACGCTGATTAAGTCATTAGGCTTTTCGGCCACGGCAATAGTTTTCAGCGCGCTTTCCAAGTTTTCAAAACTGAAATACGGGAAACGGCGTTTTTGAGCCTCTGCAACTGTTTCTATCAGCAAAATCAGTGACTTTGGATACAGCGGGAAGCGTTCCAGATAAGAATGAAGATTGAAGAAAAACGCCATCAGCTCTTCACTTTTGCTGTCAACCAACTTGCGCAGTTTCGGCACCAAAACATCTTGATCGAAATCCGGATTAAATCTAGGCAAAGCCATTGATACCGCAGCCAGCGGAAAATCATAGTCACCCACGATATCTTTGAGATTCGTCTGCAACAGCTGTTTTTCGGCCTTTCCGCTCAACGCATGAGGCAGATGCGAAAACACCATGGTTTCCTGTTTGGCTTTTTCAAGCAGCAGCTGTTCAACTTCGGGCTCAAACGGATCTTCCTTTCTTTGCTCAAAGTAAAGATTCCACAAATTGCTGCCGTAAATCCAATCGCCGCACTCCGCAAGATTTTGAGCAATGTCGCGTCCGGAGAAATTAGCCCACTGCAAAACAATGATTTTTTCTGCCATCTTGTCTACATCGTTAGCATACTCACGGCACACAGCTGCAAAGTCAACCGGAGACAAGCGATTGATTTGAACATAACCCAACATCTTAAAATAATTTAACTTAGCCATAAAAATAAAAATTAGTTAATAATCAAAATTCGCAGCAAGTATAGACAAATTATTTTACTTTGTCAAATAAAAAAGACCGTACTTTGATAAAACACAGCCTTTTTTTGCAATTTAGTTTGAAAAAGAATCTTCAAAGCTTTCTGTAGGAGAACCGTCGCAGTAATCCAGCTTGTCATGCAGCTGAAGCAACACGCCGCTGCCGTCTTCATTAGGCAGAGCATCGGTCGGCTTATCCAGCTTCAGCTTCCAAACCTGTCCGTTGGACAGCGAGAAAAACACCAAGTCTTCTTCATTTTGAATTTTGACAATCTGGACTTCATTGTCTATTGCTGAACCGCTGCTGAAACCTATTGATGGAAAAGCAAAATACATCAATACGCAAAAAGCCGCTATTCCCAAAAAAACAATAAACAGCTTTGGAAAAGAGAAAGCACCTTTCATTTTGTTTATAACTCTGCTTTCTTTTTCATACTGTTCGCATT
>CAVGVF010000035.1:0-4850 GCA_963632615.1 uncultured Eubacteriales bacterium | reverse complement strand
CGCCAATACAGCAATAACAATCATCAAAAAAATAGAAAAATTATCCATAAGTATAAAGTTTAATAATAAAATTATACTTTATCTATAGACAAATTACAGCGCTTTGTCAAATAAAAAAGACCGTGTTTTTTATAACACAGCCTTTTTTTTAGATTACTTTAAAATGCTCTCATCAAACACAGGCGTATAACGTGTCGGCTGGCTTTCATAAATAAGCTTGCGAACCTTGTCGCCTTTTTTAACCATTACCCAATCATTATACGGTGCATTAGAACCGATACTGCTGCTGATTTTGACCGTATATCCGTCCGAAAGCCGGAAATAAGTCGTCACACTGTCTTTGTCGGCTGCCTTTTCCACAACCGTCAGCACAACTTCTTTACTAGGTTTTTCCGTACAGCGAGCAAGCAAACCGCCGATAATGGCGCACATAACCGACCATGCAGCAATTACAACAACTATTTGCGCATCCCAGCCTGATGAAAATTTGCTATTCGGCGTTTTCTCTTTTTCGGCCTCTGATTTTGCTTTTTTCCAACCAAACCAAATTGCAGCCAAAATGCCAAATACGGCTAAACACAATATAATTCTCATAAGCATAAAAATTTAAGTTAATAATAAATATTTACTTAAATATATGCAGATTTCCGTTATTTGTCAAATTTATTTTAGAATTTCGGCTTTTTGCAATATCCAACCTGCTGCAAGCGAAACATAATTTCGGCATCGGCTTTTTTATAGGCATCCTCACTCGGATTTTTATCTGCCAGCAAATCGGCATACGCTTCCAAAATCAGCTCCATATCGCTGGCCGGAATATGGCAGGTTACGCTATAGTCCTGAAAACTGTCGTTCATGCTGAGCTGGTTGAGCAGCCGGATAGTGCAGCCGCCGTCTTCTACCTTAGAAGTCAGCCCTTTGGTTATGCTTACTTCATTGCGGGTTTGGCGGTGCAGATAGGCATTGTGTCCGCTGCCGCTCTGGCTGCACACATTCAATTCCCTCAGCAGCCCCTCATATTCATATTGCGGCTGATACTGCGCCAAATCTTTGTTCAGCAGCAGCTGCCGGATATCGGTCATACTATGGATGTTCGGCAGCAATTCGGTCGGCAGCGTCAAAACAAAATCATCATATTTCAGCTGACAGCGGCCGTTTACCTTGCCCAAAATCGACACAGCTTCATAACCGGTAATATTTTGACGCTCTTCCGCCGGACTGCACTCATACAGCGAGCCCATAAAATCGGCCGAAAAATCACTGGGATTCGGAATATATTCAACCGGCTTAACTTCTGGTTCTACCGGAGCTTCCGCCGTTTCATCCGTTTCAACCGGCGCGGAGCCTTCCTGTGCCAAAGCCGGAGATGTCAAATCCGGTGTTTCGGCCGGCTGTTCGGCTGCGGCAGTCGTGTTTTCATCCAAACCGGAAAGCAAAGCCGGTACGCCGTCATCGGCCGGAACAGGCGCTTCCTGCCCTGTCTGCGGTTCGGCATTAACCGGAAAAACAAATAAAAGCGCTAACAAAAATCCTGCATATTTTTTCATTTTCTGCTCCTTATGTTTATTTAAGCATAACACCGGCTTTTTATATTTTAAAGAGTTATTTTTTTATGGCTGCCGTAGCCCTGCCCGATTGTCCGGCCGATACTCATAATTTTCAGCCCGATACAGCTGCGGCAATGCGCCGGAGTATCATTCACACAGATTTTTCCGGGATAAAGCTCATAAAGCTTGCGGTATTCGCCTTCGGTAATATTAGGCATAACCACATTGGCGCCGCCTTGCAGAGCCTTGATGCGTCCCTGCGGGTGCAGGCTTTCCATAGCCGTGGTAGCCGGAATATTGATATCCGGCAGCATAATCCGCATTAAAGCCATAGTCCGCAGCGCCAAATCCAGCGTACTGCCGGCGGCGTCTTTCAGCGGTGTCTGCTGATGCGGAATAAACGGCCCGATACCAGCCATATCCACTTCAAGCTCCTGCATAAACAGCAAGTCATCGGCAATAGACTCAATGCTTTGCCCCGGCAGGCCGACCATACTGCCCGAACCCAGCTCATAGCCGAGTTCTTTGAGCATAAGCAAGCATTCATAGCGGTGTTGCCAGCTCATTTCCGGGTCTAATTTGTGATACAAATCCTTATCCGTGGTTTCGATACGCATCAAATAGCGGTCGGCTCCGGCTTCTTTAAAAGCTTTATATTCTTCATAGCTCCGCTCGCCCATGCTAAGCGTTATCGCCACATCAAACTTTTTGATGGCTTCCACAATACGGCACATCCGCTCGGCGCTGTAATACATATCTTCGCCGGACTGCATGACAATAGTCTTAAAGCCCAAATCTGCGCCGCGGCGGGCGGTTTCTATCAGCTCTTCTTCCGTCATACGGTAACGGTTTAAGCACTTGTTATCGCGGCGGATTCCGCAATACATACAATTATTGCGGCAGATGTTTGAAAACTCTATAAGCCCGCGCAGATGCACTTCATCGCCTACATTTTGGCGGCGAACCTCATCGGCTTCTTTCAAAAGCGCCGCCTGACCTGCTTCATCTTTCAGACGGCGCACAATCTCATTTTTATCTAGCTTTTTCATATTTTCAGCATAGCAGCCGATTTATTAAAAACAAGGTATTTTATAAAATTATCCCTATTTATAAAAACGCAAAGCCCGCATGGCGTTCAAGATAGAAATCACCGAAACGCCGACATCGGCAAACACCGCCGCCCAAATTGAGGCGTATCCGGCCGCACCCAAGCCCAAAACTGCGAATTTAACCGCTAAAATAAACAACACGTTTTCATGCACCAAGCGCAAAGTTTTTTTAGAAATTTCAACAGCTTTGGCAATTTTTGACGGCTCATCGGTCATAATCACGACATCGGCCGCTTCAATAGCCGCATCCGAACCGACGCCGCCCATTGCCACACCGATATCCGAGCGCGCCAAAACCGGTGCATCGTTAATGCCATCGCCCACAAACAGCACTTTGCCCTTAGGTGTTTTTGTGCCCAGCAATTCTTCAAACTTCTGAACCTTGTCCGCCGGTAAAAGCTCGGCATAGAATTTATCCAAGTTCAGCTTCTGCGCCACATTGCTGGCGGTGTTTTGCCTATCGCCGGTCAGCATAACCGTTTGCGATACTCCCAGATTTTTCAGCTGCTGAATTGCCGCTGCGGAATCTTGCTTTATCTCGTCTTCTATCAGCAAATAGCCCTGATATCTGCCGTTTTTCAAAACATATATTACCGTACCGGCAGCCTGCACAGCCGGAACAGCAACTCCTTTATCCCGCATTATCTGAGTGTTGCCCAGCACAATTTCATCATTATCCAAATTGCCGCAAATACCTTTGCCGAAGCAATCTTTAACGTTTGATACACGCTGCGTGTCCGGCTTTTTGCCATAGGCGTTTTTGATTGACACGGCAATCGGATGCGAGGAATAAGCCTCCATGCAAGCGGCGATTTCCAGCAATTCCGCCGCCGAAATATTACCCTCCGGCACAATTTTTGTCACGGCGAACAAACCTTTGGTCAAAGTTCCGGTCTTGTCAAACACCACGGTTTCAGTCTGCGCCAAAGCCTCAAGATAATTGCTGCCTTTTATTAAAACTCCGCATTTGGAAGCCGCGCCGATACCGCCGAAAAAGCTGAGCGGAATAGAAATAACCAACGCACACGGGCAAGAAATAACTAAAAACGTAATCGCGCGGTAAACCCAAACCTGTAAAGATTGGGCAAACACCAACGGAGGGATAAAGGCCAGCAAAACCGCCAAAATAACCACAGCCGGCGTATACCAGCGGGCAAATTTAGTAATAAAATTCTCAACCTCGGCTTTTTTAGATGAAGCGTTTTCCACCAAATCCAAGATTTTCGCCACTGTTGATTCAGCGTATGTGCCTGTGGTTTTGACTTGCAGCACTCCGCCTAAATTGATAGCGCCGCTCAAAACCGCATCGCCTTTTGCAACTTCACGCGGCAAGGATTCTCCGGTTAAAGATGAAGTATCCAAGCTGGAATCTCCGCTGATGATAACTCCGTCCAGCGGAACTTTTTCGCCGGAGCGAATCTCTATAATACTGCCTTTTTCGACTTCTTCGGGGCTAACCTCTGCCCACTCGCCGTTTTTCTGCACACGGGCAAAATCCGGACGGATATCCATAAGCGCGGCAATGGATTTGCGCGAGCGGCTGACGGCATAGCTCTGAAAAAATTCGCCGATTTGGAAAAACAGCATAACCGCCACTGCTTCGGGATATTCGCCCAAAGCAACCGCGCCGAATGTAGCAACGGTCATCAAGAAATTTTCATCAAAAACTTCGCCGTTTTTAATATTCTGCAAGGCTTTGATGACTATCGGCAGCCCGACAACCACATACGATAGAGCAAAAAACGATAGTTTCACAATCTGCGGCAACGGCAGCAAAGCCGCAGCAAAAAACACTACCGCCCATAAGATTTTATATAAAGATTTACGCAATTTTTTAGTCATAATCCCCTCGCCTGCTACAAAATAATTGTGCAATCCGGTTCAATTTTTGCCACCAGTTTAACCACTTTTTTCATCAGCTCGTTTATATCCTGACTTGTTTCTATTGTCATTTTTTGCGTCATAAAATTTACGCTGGCGTTATCCACGCCTTCCAATTCTTTTACCGCCGCTTCTATTTTGGCAGCGCATACAGCGCAGTCCAAGTCTTCCAGCTCAAATACTTTTTTCATTTTTCCCTCCGTTTTTAGTTAAACGATTAAATATATGTTTAATTGTATAGTAAAAAATCATTGCTGTCAAGCTTATAATTTTATGCTAATAATAAGAAATAAAAGTATATAATATGTTATAT
>CAVGVF010000034.1:0-16677 GCA_963632615.1 uncultured Eubacteriales bacterium | reverse complement strand
CCATCCTGGATCCTCGGCGAATGAGCTGACGCTCAAAGCCAAGGATGACTATAAGCGTGTGTTGCAAGCCGGCCGGTCAATGATTGAAATGCTGGGCGTTCTGGCGATTATTGCCGTGCTTTCTGTCGGCGGAATTGCCGGCTATAGCAAGGCTATGGAAAAATATAGAATCAATAAACTTTCTCAGGAATACAGTGATTTTATTTTCAGTCTGATACAATATGCCCCAAACTTTCAAAAAGAATCTACTCAATGTTTATTTGATATTTCTCATAATTTAGGCATTATGCCAAGAACTTGGGGCGGAGACAGAATATATATCAGAGACAGTTTCAAAAATCGTTTTGTTGCACGGTGGTATAAAGATTCACATTTTCTGTTTGAAATCATTATGGATAATGATCCTCAAAAAGTCTGCCCTGCACTTTTTCAATCACTAATTATTCCTCTGCATAACGTTTTACAAAACAGCAGATTGATTTCTATGAGTCACGCATCCGAATATTATTATGGCGATAAAATTTGCGGTAAAAATAAAAAATGTATAAGAGACTTGTCCCCGGCAACAATCGCTGAAATGTGCCGAGAATGCTCAAAATATGAACGCTGCAATCTTGCCTTTAACATCAATCCTTGGTTATAAAATTATAACCTCATATTGAACTCGATAAAAATGCCGGTTTCAATCTAATGAAACCGGTACGCACTCTCGAAAACTCGGATAATAAGCTTAATGCGAAGTAAGATTTTTTCGCCGTGACTGCTTTGTAAATTCGGATAGTAGTGTAGATAGCGTTAAAACAAGAAGAGAGAAAATTTTAGCGTACATAGAAGTACGTGAATTTTCTCTCTTTCGCAGTTTTGGCGCTAGATGCGCTGCTAGACGAGTTTACAACATGAAGCGGACGAGTTGAACTAAATAAGAATACACCGCAAATGCTGCAATCTTATAAAGCACAGCTATGCTCATAACCGAGCCGCCGACAATTAAAAGCTGGATTAAAATGGCGGCAACCACGGCACAGCCCAAAATCAAAAGCCAATAGTATTTTTGCTTTAAGAGCAGCAGCGATACCACCAGCGCCGCAATGGCTAAATACAGCCCTTTCATGGCGCCGAAAGTTTCCGAAACCGGAGCGGTTACGGCACCAAAACCGAAAATGAATGACACCATAATAACCACCAAAGCCGCAATAAAAATCATAAAACAAGTTTGTCTTGACATTATTTTACCTTTCTAAAAACTAGTAACTGCGCGCGTAAATCACATCTAAAGTTGCATCCTTACCGGTCAATAAGCATTTACCGGTAGTTCCGCTTTGGTCAAACGGAATGCAGCGGATAGTGATTTTCATCGCTTTCAGTAATTCTTCGGTTGCCGGATCGGCGCACCATTTGCCGCGCACAAACGCTACTTTGCCTGGTTTGCCGTCTTCAATCCACTCATTGCTATTGGCAAAATAAGCGGCAAATTCTTCCGGAGTTTTAATATCGGTGCGGATATTGCTTTCCAGACGCTCTTTAGCACGCTTAAACATCTCATTTTGCAAAAATTCCAAACGTTCGCTGACAGAAGCAACAAATTCTTCGGTTTTCTGGATTTTTTTACCCTCAGGCTGACCAAAGAAAATACGCTCTTTAATCATCAGACCGCCGTTTTCAATATCACGGGCGCCGATTTCACAAACCATAGGCGCGCCTTTGCGAACCCACTCCCAAACTTTATCCACGCTGGCTTTGTCGCGGGAATCAATTTTGGTGCGCAGTCTTTCGCCGAATGCTGTTTTATTTTTCAGCTGAGCTTGAATATTTTCAATATACGCCATAATTTTAGCGGCATCGTCATTCTTTTTAATCAACGGAATAAAGATAATCTGATACGGTGCAATTCTCGGCGGAACCACCATTCCTTCATCGTCGGCGTGCGACATAATCACACCGCCGATTAAGCGGGTGGAAGTACCCCAAGAGGTGGTGTAAGCATATTCCTGCTCATTGTTCTGATTAACAAATTTAATATCCGCCGACTTAGCGAAATTCTGCCCCAAAAAGTGCGAGGTTCCGGCCTGCAGAGCTTTGCCGTCCTGCATCATGGCTTCAATACAATAAGTATCAACCGCCCCCGGGAATTTTTCGTGTTCCGGCTTGCGTCCGGCAATTACCGGCATAGCCAAAACATCTTCCGAAACCTCTTTATAAACCCCCAGCATTTTAGTGGTTTCCGCTTCGGCCTCTTTAGCCGTGGCGTGTACGGTATGTCCCTCTTGCCACAAAAATTCACGAGTACGCAAAAACAAACGCGGACGCATTTCCCAACGCACCACATTCGCCCATTGGTTCAGCAAAATCGGCAAATCACGATACGACTTCACCCATTTAGAAAATGAATCGGCAATAATCGTTTCACTGGTCGGACGCACAATCAAAGGTTCGTCCAATTCGGAAGCCGGCTTTAATTTGCCGTCTTCATTAACCAAACGAGAGTGAGTAACCACAGCCATTTCCTTGGCAAATCCCTCAACGTGATCGGCTTCTTTTTGAAAGAATGAAAGCGGAATAAACAGCGGAAAATAGTAGTTTTCGTGGCCGGTTTCCTTAAAACGGTAATCCATTTCGTGCTGAATGCGTTCCCAAATTCCATAGCCCCAGGATTTTATAACCATACACCCCGGAGAAACGGAATTTTCCGCCATATCGGCTTCGGCAACCACGCTTTGATACCATTCCGGATAATTTTGTTTACGACTGTTTTTTAAAGCCATTTATTTTCTCCTATCTCAATTCGCCGCCGGTCTTTTTACCGACTTCCGCTATAACTTTATTCATCAAATTTTCAATATCTTTATCGGTAAAGGTTTGTTCCGCCGGCTGGAATGTCAAGCCGACAGCCACAGATTTTTTACCTTCCGGCATATTTTCGCCCTCGTAAACGTCAAACACACGCACATCGGTAATGTGACTGCGGTCGGCGTTTTTAGCGGCAGCCATAATGGAAGCGGCGCTAACCGACTTGTCAACCACAAAAGCCAAATCCTTATCTACCGGCTGGAATTGCGACAATTCCAGTTTTTTACGAGCCTTGCCCTGTGAATTACGCGGCAATGGAATATTATCCAAGTTTACTTCAAAAGCCACAACACGGGTTTTGATATCCAACGCTTTCAAAACCGCCGGATGAATCTCACCGAAATAAGCCAGCACATTTTTGCCCAAACGCAAAGTTCCCGAACGCCCCGGATGATAATATGACGGCGCGTCAAGAGTAATCTGCGGATTTTCAAACGGACCTTTAGCCGCGGCAATCACTGCCAAAGCATCGGTCTTAGCGTCAAAAACATCATAATCACGGTTGCTGTGCGTCCAATCTTTTTTAGAAGTTTGACCGCAGCGCACACCGCTGGCCGCCATAATTTGCTCCTGCGGGTGACGGCCGTAAAATTCCGGACCCACTTCAAACAAAGCAACATTGGCATAACCGCGGGCAATATTGTTTTTAACCGCTGTCAGCAAATTCGGCAAAATTGACGGACGCATTTCATTCAGCTCTTTAGCAATCGGGTTAGCCAAGATAATTGCTTCATGACCTTTACGGAAATATTGCGCCAAATCACTGTCGCTAAAACTCCAAGTCACGGTTTCATACATACCGCGGGAAGCCAGCTCGTGCTTTACGATTAAAGCGTTATGCTGTGCCGGCGACAAAGTTTCTTTCGGGAATTTATCGTGCGGCAGAGAAACGGCCGGAATCTTGTCCAAACCAATCATACGCACAACTTCTTCCACCAAATCGTGTTCGCCCTCAATATCACCGCGCCAGCTTGGCGAAACAGCCTTGATTTTACCGTTTTCCAAAGAAGTTTCAAAGCCCAGTTTATTCAAAATTTCCATAGATTTTTCGGCGTTTACCGGCATCCCGATTAAGGTTTCCAAACGCTCCGGACGCAGATAAGCCACTTGTGGTTTGCAATCTTCCGAACCAACCACGGTCAATTCCGAAGTTTCGCCGCCGCAAATGCTTAAAATCATTGCCGTAGCGTAATCCGAACCGCTGATATTGGATTTAGGGTCAACCCAGCGTTCATAACGGTAGCGGGAATCCGAATCTATTTGCAGATGACGGCCGGTGCAGGCAATACATTCCGGCTTAAACAAAGCACATTCCAGCAAAACATTGGTCGTTTCCGCCGAGCAGCCTTTAGCCAAACCGCCCATAATGCCGCCCAAGCATTGCACGCCTTCCGCATCACAAATGCCTAAAGCTTTGTCATTCAGCACATATTCTTTTTCATTCAGCGCGGTAAATTTTTCGCCGTCTTTCGCCATACGAATCACTAAATCGCCGCTCAGCTTGTCAGCGTCAAAAACGTGCAGCGGACGCGCCAAATCATAATTGATGTAGTTGGTCACATCTACCAGCGGCGAAATTGAGTGCAAACCGATAGCGTTCAAGCGGTCTTTCATCCATTTCGGCGTTTCGGCTTTATTATTCACATTGCGGATATAGCGCGCGGTGTAAGTCGGACATTCCGCCGGACATTCCACCGTAACTTTTATCGGATTAGCGAATTTTGCCGGAGTTTTAACAATATTCAACGGCTTCAGCTTGCCCAATCCGGCCGCGGCTAAATCACGGGCAATACCACGCACACCCAAACATTCGGCGCGGTTCGGCGTGATAGAAACTTCAATCACCGGATCAATCGCCAAAACTTCCGCTGCCGGTCTGCCGATTTGCGTATCCGCCGGCAATTCAATAATTTCGCTATGGTCGGTACCGATACCGAGTTCATCAACGGCGCACATCATACCGCAGCTTTCCACACCACGGATTTTCGCCGGTTTCAAACGTTCGTTAAACAGCGGAATAAGCGTTCCTTCCGGTGCGAAAATACCGATTAAACCTTCACGCACATTCGGCGCGCCGCACACAACTTGATACTTATGAGTTCCGTCATTCACGCATAAAACATGCAAATGGTCGGAATCCGGATGATTTTCCACACTATCCAGACGCGCGGTGATAAAGCCGTTTAAATTAGCGGCCGGATTATAAACTTCTTCCACTTCCAAGCCGATACGGGTCAGAGTTTCGCTGATTTCTTCCAAAGAAGCTGTGGTATCTAAATGCTCTTTGAGCCAGGATAAAGTGAATTTCATCGTGCAAGTCCTCCGTTATTGCTTAATCCGCCGGTCATAGAAGAAAAGTCAAGCGGCGTGAAACCATAGTGTTTGAGCCAACGGACATCAGATTCAAAGAATGTCCGCAAATCCGGAATACCGTATTTCAGCATAGCCAGACGGTCAATACCCAAGCCAAAAGCAAAGCCTTGATATTCATCTGGATCAATACCGCCGGCTTTCAAAACATTCGGGTGCACCATACCGCAGCCCAAAACTTCAAGCCAATCCGTCCCAGCACCTATTTTCAGCTCGTTTTTAGTTTTCAGACAGCCGATATCCATTTCGGCCGATGGTTCGGTAAACGGAAAATATGACGGACGGTAGCGCACCGGCAAATCGTCCAGCTCAAAAAAGGCTTTCATAAAATCATACAGGCAGCCTTTGAGGTGCGCCATTGTAATATTTTTATCAATTACCAAACCCTCAACCTGATGAAACATCGGGGTGTGGGTGGCGTCATAGTCCGAACGATAGGTGCGCCCCGGAGCAATAATGCGGATTGGCGGCTGCTGCTTTTCCATTGTGCGGATTTGCATTCCTGATGTGTGAGTGCGGATAACGTATGCCGTATCCATATCAAACGGTTCCTCAGGGTTGCTGCTGAGGTAGAATGTATCCTGCATTTGGCGTGCCGGGTGGTTGGCCGGCATATTCAAAGCGTTAAAGTTATGGAATTGGTCTTCAATATCCGGACCATTGGCCACATCAAAGCCCATTTCACCGAAAATGGCGACAACTTCTTCATAAATTTTGGACACCGGATGAATGCGTCCTTGAGTTTCGGGACGAACCGGCAATGTAACATCAATCGTTTCGCTGGCCAATTTTTCGTTTAGAGCTTTTTCTTCCAACACGGATTTCTGCGCAGTGACGGCATTGTCAATTTCGGTTTTAACCACATTCAAAGCTTTGCCGGCGGCAATTTTTTCTTCCAGCGGCAACGCTCCCAAACCTTTCATTTGTTCGGTCAACTTACCTTTTTTACCCAAAACAGCCACGCGGATTTCATCTAATTCTTTCAAATTCGCCGCCGCCTTAATTTTTGTCAGGGTATCGTTTTTTAATTCTTCTAAATTTTCCATATTTTGCAACCTTAGTTTTTTAAACATAAAAAAGAGTCCGCCTCGGGACTGCCCTTTAGCCAACTCTTTTTTATTTTTTACTTTGTATCTATTTTATTTCTTAAGAGCCGCTTTGGCAGTTTCTACCAACTTAGCAAATGCTTGGGGCTCCTTCAAAGCGATATCAGCAAGAACTTTACGATCAAGTTCAACACCGGCTTTAATCAGCCCGCTGATAAATCGAGAATAAGTCATATCATGGATACGTGTAGCAGCGTTGATACGTTGAATCCACAAAGAGCGGAAACTTCTTTTCTTTGCTTTTCTGTCACGGTAAGCATATTGCAAACCTTTTTCAACTTTTTCAACAGCAACTCTGAATACATTTTTATTACGACCTCTGTAACCTTTAGCCATATCCAAAATTTTTTTATGGCGGGCATGAGCCGTTAAACCTCTTTTAACACGAGACATATCCTATCCTCCCCTAAATAAACGGTAAAAACTTTTTAACAAACTTGTTGGCAGCTGCAATAATAACAGAGCCGCGAGCCTGTCTTTTCATTTTCTTTGGTTTGTTGAAGAGAAGGTGTCTCTTGAACGAATGGTTTCTTTTCAATTTGCCGGTGCCGGTAACGCCGAAACGCTTAGCAGCGGCTCTTTTAGTTTTCAATTTAGGCATTTTATTCCCTTTCAATAAACTGGAATTAAACAACAAGCTGTCAGGCATGCCAATTCGCCCGAACAACTCAGACAAAAAGCTTTATACCGCAAATAAATTTTAAATTCAAGTGTTTTTTAAACTAAATCTTAAATCTAAAACTATTTTAGCAATTCCTCTAATATACCTTTTTGAATCATATCAAGATTGATTATATAATCAGTTGTATTAAATGTATCTCGTAATGGGCGTTGTGTTGTTTTCCAGCCATAACCGTCAGTTATCCAAATAAATTGATGTCCATCATTTGTCCATTGATGATAAATATCAGCATATTCTCCAGCTGTAGATTTCAATTTTGAACCGCCTCCGCCATAAAAGTTTGTTTCAATTAAATAAAGTTTGCGAGGCGTGTTAATTGCAAAATCAATTCTTTTAGATGATTTCGTAACTGTAATATTTTTATTCCATTTGGCTTTAATTTTATCTGCAGTAGCTTGGGCAATATATTCATAATTATTTCTCTCACAAATATCTTTTACAAAAAATTCCACCAGATTTTCCATAGATATTCCGCTGCGGTTTTTACGGCCGTTTGAATCAAGACCAACCTCTACACCTATAAAATAATCCGGAATAGATTTAATACTACGGTCTGAAATAAGTTTTAAAAACCCGCTTTCTTTTAAAAACAAAACACCATCTTTTGCCGACATTGGTTTTGAAAAGTCAAATCTTCTGGACTCAAAATCATTAGGAGTAACCAATAAACTGATTTTCTTTTCTCTTTCCGCCAATAATGCAGGAACTACACCAATAATTTTAGGATAGTCTGTAAGTAGTGATAAAGCCTCTTCCTCAATATTTTCTTTACCAATTAAGGTATTCAATAAATTCAAAGAACGTTCAGCTTCACGATAATTATAAATAACCTTTTTCCAATTTACAAAATAATCCCAAGATTTGATTGTTTCTTTTAATGTGCTAATCAGGTATGAAAATACCTCGTCATCATTCTCACAATTTAAAATATTTTTAAAAGCTGGATTGTTTTTCATAATTTATTCTCCTTATGCCATTAAACCACCGCCACCACTATCTTTATCAGTATATGCTGATATCCAACCTGTTTGACCCTTAATACTTATAGATTTCGGAGGTTGTAATCTAGTAGTACCATTAGCAATACAGATATCCTTAAATGGACAATTAGTATAATTAGGATTAGCTATTTTTGATTTTACAAATTTTGTTTGGCATATCGCAATATCACCATTGGGATCTGTGCAAGGTAAAACTTGATTAATTTTATGAGCTTTTGAATTAAGTTTACCAATTTCATAACACTCTTGGCAAGTTCTGTTATGAGCTGAATGCCATTTAAATGTATGATGACATTTATCGCCTTCAAAAATATATAAATTATCTTTACAAAACTGCTTACCTACTACATTATAGATAAAAAAATCTAATAGTGCAGGACTTGCAACAGTTTCAGCAGGATATGTATCTTTCCATATTTTCCAAACACATCTCCACGCATTCGCTGACATTTCATCGATGTATCCATACTGATAACAAAAAATATCTAAAAAGCTAGAAAGTAGAGGTATTTCTGTTTTCAATATTCCTGTTCTTAACGCTACTTTTACTGTATTTATATCACTAGCAACATCTATCTTATCAAAATTTATAAGATCCGGCCATATTTTCAATACAAACATATCTCGTATAAACATATCAGCCTTTTTGTTTCCATATCCCATTCCTTGTTCATTTATTAAAGCTTTGCGTAGTAGGTCTGCATCATTATTAAATTTTTTGGCAAGTTCAATAGGTTCACATTCATTTTTTATAATAAATTGTGCAGCCTTTTGAGCATAGCTAATTCTTTTATCATTCTGAGATAAGTTAGAAATTTTGATAGATTTAACAAAATCATCAGGATCTTCATTTATTTTTCTTACATCAAATATGGAGTTATCTGCGTTAAAAACGTCTAAAAGTTCTTGGAAATTACGAGAACCTCTAAAATCCTGATTAGCAGTAAGAAATCTAATTTTACAGATATTTTCATTCGACACATTGCCTGTTGACCATACTTGAGAAAAGACTTTTCCTTTAGTACGTATAAATACGTCATGTAATGCATTCGCAACCTTTCTACATTGTTCTTCGCTGATTTTAGCATTTAAGATAACTTTATGGTTTTCTTCCCAGAATTTATGGAAATCAGACAAATATTCAAAACTCTCACCTAAAATATTAGTTTTTCCAATTTCACCAGATTTTGTATATAAAAAACTATTCATTTCTTTTATAATTTTTTGAATGGAAGATATTGTCAATTTACTATTTGTATCACGTTGCGCAAATGATGATAATTTATCCACAAATTTTTCCATTTCATTCATAATTTATTCTCCTTGTGTTGATACGCATCAAAAATTCTTCTGTCTGCTAATGCAATAAATTCCGGATTTTTTTCAATACCTACAAATTGACGGCCTAGTTTCATTGCAGCTACTCCGGTTGTACCGCTGCCCATAAACGGGTCTAGAATCAAATCATTTTCTTTTGTTGAAGCTAAAATAATCCTTTCCAGCAATTCTACCGGTTTTTGTGTAGGATGTTTGCCAAACAATTTTTCTTTTGGTGTTGGAGTTCCGATAGCCCACACACTACGCATTTGTGCATTAGGCTTTTTGATAAAATCTTTTGGATAATCGCCATTTTTCATTAAATCATAATTAAAATAGTGACGAGATGCTTTATCTTTTCTTGCCCAAATCAAAGTTTCGTGACTGGCAGTAAAATATCGGCATGACATGTTTGGGCTTGCATTTGGCTTAAACCACGAAATATCGTTTAAAATATGATAACCCAATAATTGCATAGCAAAGCCGCATTGATAAATGCTATGATATGTTCCTGATACCCACAACGTGCCGTTTTGCTTTAATACCCGCCTGCAAGCCTCCAGCCATTTTTTATGAAACTCAAAATCTTCTTTTAAACCTTTGCTTTCATCCCAATCGCCTTTATTAACGGAAACAACACACCCATTCTGACAGCTTATACCGCCGTTTGAAAGCATATAAGGCGGATCCGCAAAAATCATATCAAAAGTATCTTCCGGAAAATCTTTTAATTTTTCAATACAGTCTGCACAATATAAATTATAAATTTCTTTCATTTTAATAGTTTGTAATTAAAAGTTCTCTTACTCCGCCGCGTCCATCTGGATTAGAGTTAATCATTCTTTTTGCCCAAATTCTCTGAATATTGTAATTACGATATAAACTATCAAAAAACATATCATTAGGATTATAATTTGTAGGATCTGAATTACTCAGCATTTGCAAAGCTCCCGATTTATTTGCTTTATCAAATACATTTTTCAAACGTTTTTGTTCATTGTCATCAAAATCGCCGACAGCATAAGAATTAAAAGAATTTGCGTTAATTGGACGATACGGAGGATCATAATAAATGAAAGTATCAGCGTTTATATAATTCAAAGTTGTTTCAAAATCTGTTTGTAAAATACTAGCACTTTGAAGAACTTTTGACACTTCTCGCAGATTATTCTCATCCAAAATCCGCGGATTTTTATATTTACCGACTGGAACATTAAACAGCCCCTTGGAATTAACTCTAAACAAACCATTAAAACAAGTTCTGTTTAGGCAAACCGTTAAAGCTGCACGTCTGATAAAACTTGTTGTATATTTATTAGCATCTACCTGCTTATCAAATTGATTATACTCATCGCGAACAGTATAATAAAACACAGTTTTATCCTGTGCCTTATTATAAGATTGCTGTAAAATTGATAATTCTGCTATCAATTCTTCTACGTTATTTTTAATCACATTATAAAGTATAACCAGCTCTGGATTAACATCAAATAAATAAGCATCTTCAAAATTATAATTATTTGCCAACTCAAAGAAAACTGCTCCGCCGCCTACAAAAGGTTCTATATAACGTTTTATTGCGCCAAATTTTAACTTTGTTGGTAGATATTCTATAATTTGAGGTAAAAGCATACCTTTGCCGCCAGCCCATTTTAAAACGGGCTTTGCGCAAAATTCTGAATATTCTTCATTTAAAACTAATGCATTATTCATTTTATATCCTAAGTCAAGAAAGAGTATAGAATTATTTAAAAATTATAGCAATAAAAATTTAATACGTTTTTACACTTTTTCCCTACTAAAAAATGCTATATTTAACACTTTTTCCTTGGTAAAAAATGTAATTATGAACACTTTTTCTATTGAAAAAATGTAATTTTATGTTTCATGTACTCTTGACACACAAAATTTATTTCCGTAAAAATCATTAGTATAAAGCAAAAAAAAGGAAAAGCAATGCACACACAATCTGTTACTTTAGAATATCTGCCGCAATACGAAGCTTACGGCATCAGCGATGAGCAAATAAACTTATTTGAAAAACAAAATATAATTCCTTTAATTTCTTTAGCTCTTCAGGATATTGAGCAGCTTGCCTCCGCGCCGAAAGAAGACAAACCGACTATCGGCTTTTTGCTGGGACGCGATGAAAATTACTATACTATTGACTATAACTACGCCCGCGCCATTTTGCAATCCGGCGTAAATATCCGTTTTTTAACCTACTCTGCCTGCACCGAGCAAATGAACGGAATTCACGGCTTAATTCTGCCGGGCGGAAGATTTCCGTCGCCGGAACAATTTTACTGCGACGCCGCGCCGCAGACCTCTGCCAAATATGAAGCCCGTGCTAAAGCCTATCTTGACTGCATAACCATCGCTTTGCAGCAGAATTTGCCGATGCTGGGTATTTGCGCCGGCGCCCAAATGATTGGCGGCATGCTGGGTATGAAAATGTACCGCAACACCAAACAGTATACCAACACGGATATTGAGCATAAAACCAAGATTTTAGACGCTCATAAAGTTTTAATTAAAAAGCCCTCGCCGCTGTTTGACCTTTTGCAAACTGAGGAGATTGAAACCAATTCGCGCCACACGGAATCTATGCTGCCTTATGCTTCTGACAGCAAATTGACGATTTATGCCCGCACGGAAGACAATGTACCGGAAGCTTGGGGAAATTCTGAAAAGCATATACTGTGCATTCAATGGCACCCCGAAGACTTTGCCGCCAACGGGGATATTTCTATGCAGCGCATTTATAACTGGCTGGCGCAGCAGGCTCTGAATTATAAAATAAAACTTGACAAAATTTCCTAAATTTATATAATCGCTTTGTTAATTTTATTATTAATCTTTAATTATTATTTTTTATGCAAAAGGTTTTATATTTGGCTTATGAGCCTCAGTTTAACGCGTATGTAGTTTCTGACGAAGAAGTAAATCAGGTTATTGCCAAAGGCAAGGTTCCTGTAATTCTGTTTCCATTGGGCGAGGCAAAAAAGCTTGGTCTTGAAGATACGGAAAACGCTCCGACAATCGGCTTTTTGCTGGGACGCGAGAAAGGACACTATTCTATAGACTACAACTACGCTAAGGCAATTTGCATGGCTGGCGGACGTATCAATGGTTTGACCTATACTCAGGTAGAAGAGCAAATGGCTGAGATTGACGGACTTGTTCTGCCACCTGAAGCAGTTGTTTCTCCTGATGAGTTCAACGCTTTACGTATTGACTACCCAGAAGAACCATATCTTCGCTATAAGGCTTGTTTTAAAGCTATCCGCGTGGCCGAAGAAAACACAATTTCTATCTTAGGTATCTACACCGGCGCTCATACAACATCGCTGTTGTTCACATAATGAAACTGTACTGTGATTTAGACTAAACCAGTTCAAATAATACCGTGTATATAAACTAAATAACCTCACTTTAATGTGGGGTTTTGCTTTATTTATTTTTCATTAAGCTCTTCAATAATGGCAAAAACGCTGTAAAACTGCGTAACCACTTCCCGCATATTTTTATAGCTCAAAGCCGATGAAAAAAGCGAAGTTGTTTCAAACATATCTTCATTGGTATAAATGGCAATCAGCAGATTATTTTTCCAAAACGAACAATCAATTTTTTTGCCGCGGAAATATTTTTGCACATTTTTAAGCTGCTCCATAAATTTAGGATTCAGCAAATACCGGGCTTCTACCTGATCTTGCGAATACACTTTCCACTTTTTTCCAAAATCTATATCTTCCAAATCGATGCTATGTTTTAAGTTGCTTTTCAGCTGAGCTTTGATAAACTTTCGATACAAAATATAAACCAGCAATATCGGCATTACTAGCGGCATAGCACAACTCAACAGCGTAACGGCATCAATTTCCGGCGGCCGGCCGAACAGCGTCAGTATATAAATCTGCACTCCTGTCAAAAAAAATAATGTCAAACAAATCATCACAGTCTGAATATTTCCGGTCAGTCCGCCTGGCAATATCATTTTATTAGAGCGCAGAATGGTTTTGCAGCCGACTTTTTTCTTTAGCTTTATCAATATCAAAATACCGTCAAACAGCGTCATATACGACTTTTGGCGCCTGTAACTCAGTTCATATTCCGAAATACAAACATCAGTATCTTTATATTTTCCGACAAACTCATCATCTTTTTCATAATCATTAAATGTGTCAAACAATTCGGAATTTTTAATATATTCACCAACAAGCCTATTCGCTTTATTTTCTTTAAAATCAGTCCAGAATTTCAATATTTTATCAGCCACCAAAGACTTTGTGGCGCCTTTATATTTTGAAATCGGCACTGTGCAGAGCCAAACACCTATAGCCAACACCAAGAAACCGGCTCTGGATGCAACAAGCTCAATAAAATCTCTCCAGCCTAAAACAAAATACAAAACCGCCAAAACAGTCAAAAGTATTGTGCACAGCAAAATAAACGCAGCCAAATATTTATATCTTTCCTGTTCCAGTTGTTTGAAATCCTGCCGCAGATTTTTTTGATAATAGACATAAAAATCCTGCTGCAGCTTGGCTAACTTTGCGTCATAATTATATTTAGTTTTCATTTTCACTCCTTAGGGTGTCATCATTATTTTGCATAATAAGGTGTTTCAGCTTTCTTTGCAAGCCGGATTTTGCATCAGCCAAACAAAAAAGAGCTTCTTTTAAGCGGAAGCCCTTTTTTTGCAGCAATAATGAAAGATTATTTCAAAACCGCCATAATGTCAGCTGTGATTTGCTCGGCTGTCAAATGATAGCGTTTCATCAATTCAGCGTATGGAACACGGTCGGTAAATTCTTTTTTAGCGCCGAAGTTCAAAACTTTTACATTGCTTGCGCCGTAGAAAGAAGCGATTTTTTCGCCGAAACCGCCGTCCAATTCGCCGTTTTCCAAAGTTGCCACAACCTGATGATTCTCAGCTAATTCATTCAGCAATTTTTCATCAATACCGGTAATGTAGCGCGGGTTAATTAAAGTAGCGTCAACGCCCTGCTCTTTTAATTTAGCCACAACGCTTTCGCCGAGTTCAAAGAAACTGCCCAACGCCAAAACCGCAGCTTTAGAGCCTTGTTTAACCACCTGATAACGATTCAAATCGCCGTAATTTTCTTCGGCCTTGCCGCCTTTGGTTACAGCCAGCGGCACACGGATAACCACCGGATGCTCATTTTGTTTCAAGCCCCAGTTCAGCATAGCCAAATATTCTTCTTTGCCGGTCGGAGCCAAATAAACAATATTCGGAATATTGGCAACCAACGGAATATCAAAGCTGCCCAAGTGGGTGGCGTCCATACCGCTGATACCGGCACTGAATACCAAAATAACCGCTGGATTGTTATTTAAAGCCAAATCCTGCGACAGCTGGTCGTAGGTGCGCTGTAAAAAGCTGCTGTAAACCATAAACACCGGACGGCAGCCGCCTTTAGCCAAAGCGGAAGACATTGCCACGGCTTGTTCTTCGGCAATACCAACATCAACATAGTTTTCGCCGAATGAAGCGCGGCGTTCCGGATTTAAGCCGTATGCGCCAGGGGTACCGGCAGAAATAACAACCAAGTTTTTATCTTGCTGATGACGGGCATATAAAAAGTCGTAAGTAATATCGCTGTAGTTTTCGCCCGATAAATCAACGGTAATTTCTCCGGTTTTGCGGTCAAACGGAAAACTCCAGTGCCAACGCTCTTTATTTTCTTCCGCCGGAGCATAGCCCTTGCCTTTAAGGGTGTGAATATGCAGAACAGTCGGAGTATTTACATCTTTAAGTTCTTGCAAAACTTTAATCATCTCTTCTTGATTGTTGCCGTCAGCGACATAGCGGTAATTAAAGCCCATAGCCTTAAACATATTGCATTCCGCCGCGCCGTTGGTTTCACGCAGCAAACGCAGGTTGTTATAAATTCCGCCGTGATTCTCGGCAATAGACATCTCGTTATCGTTGACAATAATCAAAATATTGCTGTTCAAAACCGCAGCGTTGCTGAAACCTTCCAAAGCTTCGCCGCCGGAAAGCGAACCATCGCCGATAAGGGCAATAACTTTGTGATGTTCGCCGCGCAAATCACGGGCTTTAGCCAAACCAGTAGCCAAGCTGACAGAAGTTGAAGTATGCCCCACAATAAAGTTGTCATATTCGCTTTCATTCGGATTGGTATAGCCGGAAATCTTTTGCATTTCTTTAGCGTCAAAAAAGCCTTTCCAGCGGCCGGTCAGCATTTTATGCGGATAGCATTGGTGCGAAACGTCATAAACAATTTTATCATTCGGCGTATCAAAAACATAGTGTAAAGCAATGATAGTTTCCACTATACCCAAGTTCGGTCCAACATGTCCACCGACCAAGCTGTCGCGGTTCAAAATACCTTCCCTGATTTCTTGCGCCAGCTGGTGCAATTCCGGCAGCGAAAGTTTTTTAACATCTTTAGGTGAGTTTATTGTTTCCAATAGCATAATTTTCTCCTTAAAAATTATAATGTAACGATTCTATGCTTAACATAAAACTTAGAGCTTACTCTAAGTCAAGAGATTTTTTATATTAAAAAGATATTTTAAAACTCCAAGCCCAAAGCACAGCTGTTTTCGCATTTTTTACACATATCCTGAATATCACTTAAGGTTAAAGAATTTATACATTTGAGATTTTTATCATTACAGTAATGATCGCCGAAAAACGTTGAAACAGTCGAATTAAATTGGCGTCCGTAATAAAGTGCTTCATGCAGAGGCTTAACCAAATCTATATAAAATTCCCGGCACAAACTAACCGAACCGCCCTGCAGATAAATATCAAAAACCAGTCTGTTGCTGCGGGCAAAAATATGCAGAGTATTGCCAAACGTATCTCTTGTTATTTTGCCGTTTAATTTCTGCCAATTATTAGGAAACAGCCATACACCTTCGGCATAGTCCAGCAGCCACACCTCGTTTGCATAATCAGGCGCATTCGTCGTATTGAGTTTTTGAATATAATCAATATCTTGCAGCAAACCATATATCAGCATTGAATATTCACTTATGGCCTTATTGATTTTAAACTTTTCCATAGCCTTGGAATAGCCGGCAATTCCTCCGACCGTAAGCACAGCGATAATCGCCAGCACGCCCAGCATTTCTATCATGCTTCTGCCAACACAATTACCAGTTTCACTTGGTTTTGAGCGAAGCGAATTCGCAGAGGATCCAGGATGGTACATCCGCTTAAAAAACTTGCAACAAACACTCTGCTTAAAGAACCTGCAACAAACATTAGACCAACGTCCCCGGCACTCGTCATTGCCGGATTTATTCCGGCAATCTTGGCTGAACCGGTACTTATGCAATAATAAGGCAAATTTATTGA
>CAVGVF010000033.1:11426-17074 GCA_963632615.1 uncultured Eubacteriales bacterium | reverse complement strand
TTTAAGCCAAACCTATATGACAGAGTCCGAATGCAAAACCCAAGGCGGTGTTTTCCACACCAGCGATGTTAAAGACTCTGACAACAACGTCTGCGGTACTTGCAGTGAGGAAGAAACTTGTCCGTCCGGCTATTCGACCGCATATCAGACCGCTGCTGATTGCGCTTCCGGCGAAACATTTTCTTCCAACGGCAAAGCAAACGGCAAAGTCTGCGGTAAATGTGAAAAGAATATAGCTCCGCAGACTTGTGTCGATATTGCGGCAACAGCGACTACAACTTCTACCGAAGAATATTACGACTATTTCGTTATTGTTGGGCCTGAAGATCTTACGGAAAATGAAAAGGCAATATGTATATTGCACGAAGGGGATTACTATTGCCCAGCCATCTTTGATATAATGGATGACGAATCAGATTTGCAATTTTGTGAAGCTGACGAAGAAATGAGTGTCGGCGATTTCTCGGATAATGACGATTATGGAGCGCCTTATTATACTTGCAACAAAAAAGAAACCACATATTCTTGTCCGACAGAAACCAATGGCGATTATAGCTATAGATTGGCCGGAGATACCTGCAAATGCAGCGCTGATGTTGTTCCGATTTTTAAGAAGCTTTGTCCGTATGAAGCTGAATCTGGTGCAGACGCTAAACTTATGATTTTTGTAAAAGATAAAGAGAATGAACAAGTTGGTAATATGATGAGTCAAATGTATAACGAACTCTTTTCAACAAGTACTATCTTTGATGGTAATTACAATACATGTTCAATAGATAGATATTATCCAGAATATACTCCTAGGAGCTGGGTTGATTTAACTTGCGGAATAGATTATACCCAAAAACCTTATCCACTGGTTAATAGAATGTTTTGTAGAATGGACTATTGCTTAATAGATACATCTAACCTGTCTTCTTTGAAGGATTATAATACATTAACTGAATTGGAAAAGCTACGTATTGAAGAAATAACCGCAGAATTGACTGACAGCAATCCGTTCAAGCCATATATTATCAATGCGGCCAACACAAAATCTTATGAACCGACCAAACCAGATGGAATATCTCCGTTTACTTCTTGCGGTTCAGACGAATGCAAATCAGTGGTTAAGATGTTTTTAGACCAGCCTGGAGCTTGCATAGACAGCGGTGTTAGATATGATGTAGTGCATCTGAATAGTTATGATCCTGTTAACAGCGAACAAAACGGAAAATATTATGGATATTTTTATCCGGTTTATTACAACCCGGACACTATTAAAAATTATGAAATTACAGAATATGACAAATATGAGGAAGGTCATCCTAATCTGACTCCGACAGAAGTAACGGATGAATCTGTTGTTCAAAACGGAAATGATTGCTATGCTGCCGTTGGTATGGTAGCAAAGGCGGCTGAATGGTATGAGGAATTCAAAGAAGATTATTATCAAAAACTTCACTGGTGTCATGATAGTATTCCAAAATATCAAAATGGAACCTACGATGTTGCAAATAAATATTTGTGTGATGCCCATTATGCGCCTTATGCAGAGTGTGTTAAATATTTTAAGGACATAATGGATGGAGAAACAGATATAAATTGCTGTCAGGTATCAACCAGCAAATCTTGTATTGACAGTTACTATGGCTGCAAAGAAAGCTCTAAAAGAAATGATTATCTATGTGATCATGAACCGTATTATACCACCATTGGTTTATTAGATCATAGGCTTAAATTACATAACTCTGGTATTGGTGAGACTTGTTTCCTGCCTAATAAATACGATAAATTATGTGTCGATCAATTGAAGGCCTATGATGGATGGGGTGATTATACAACGTGTGTTCACTTTAAGTCAGAGGCATACGATTGGTGGGTAAATGATGAGACATAGGTATGATGAAGCAAGCGGGCTTTGTATTTATGATGATCAAATTATACGAAAGTATTAAAGGAGGTGATGTAAATAATTTAATTAACAAAAAATTCCTGATTATATCAAACCATTCGGCAAGCCCCAATTTGCCGGATGGTTTTTGTTTGGCTGGTTTAAAATGTTTTGCGTTCTTTGAGCTCTGATTTAATGCGTTCGTCCAAGTCATTTAGCTTTAGCAAAACCGATTTTGCGGGATTGGCCTTTTTGGCGCGTTCAATTTGTTTTTGAGCACCGGACAGATTTCCGATAGCATAGTTAAATTCGGCTGCGGTATAGTATGAAGCGGCTTTTTCTCCGCAGATATCGTAGGCGCGGGCCAAAAGCTGCCAGCCGGTTGAAGTCGGCACGCTGATAAGCGACTGCTGCAGCAAATCCGCCGCTTTCTGCGCTTGCTGCTTGCTTGGCGAATTTTCCAAAATCGATTGAGCTAAACTTATTTTCAAAAGCGGAGAATTCGGCAGCAGGTTTAAAGCTTTTTCATAGGCTGCTGCACTGGCGGCAATTTGCCCGCTTTCAAACAAAAATTGCCCCTTTAGTTCATAAAAATACGGATTATTCGGCTGCTGCGATATTAACTTATCCATTTCGTCCGAAGCATTTTTAATGTCGCCTTGCCGGAAAGCCAGCACCGCGTGGGCATAGCGCGCCGGAGCATCATTTTTAGCTGCCGGATATAATCGTTTTACTTTTGCAGTATCCAGCATAAAAGCTGCAAGTTTGGCTTTTATCATAGCCAAGTCGGCATCCAGCGGATTTGCTGCGCTGAAATTGTTGTTTTTTGCCGCTTCGTTAAAATGGCTGATACGCTCGCCGGTCATCGGGTGAGTGCGGAAATAGTCGCTTTCCTCAATGCCGCTCAGCGCATTTTGCTTTTTAATTTTTCGCATAAAACGTTTCAGTCCTGCCGTTGACTGCTTGGTTTTTGCCAGCAGCTTGACGGCGCTTTCATCGGCGCTGCGCTCTTCTTCTACCTGATAATTCAGCATACTGTTCAGAGCCGAGCTTTGCGAGCCCAAAATAACCGCCATCGCGGCATCGCCTCGTCCGGTAGAAACGGCGGCGGCTCCGGCTGCCAGCATAGAGCCGAGCATAACATATTGCATTTTTTCCATTTTAAGTTTTTGCCGCACGATATGTCCGCCCAAAATATGTCCGGTTTCGTGCGCCAAAATTCCGGCCAGCTCGTTGGTATCATCAATATTCAGCAAAGTTCCTGTATTTACAAACAGATAGTTGCCGTCGCTGACAAAGGCGTTTAAAGAATTGTCGCTGACAATAAAAATGTTGTTGGAATTAAAATTGACGCCGGCGGCTTTGAAAAGCGGCTGCACAACCTTTGCTAAATAGCTTTCGGTTTCGGCGTCTGAAATGAGTGTCAATCCTTGACTTTGCGCCGTCTTTAAAGGCAAGGCGGCGCATAAGCATAAGAAAGAAAGCAAGAATATTTTTCGGATTAACCGATAAGTTTTTTCCACCATGATTTTTTCTCCGGCTTAGGTTCGGCAACCGGCTGCGGTGCAGGCTTTTCTTCACGTTCAAAAGGTCTTCTGTCGCGGCGGAAACGGCGGCTGCGTCCTCCCTTGCGGAAACGGCGGCTTTCGGTGCCGCTTTCTTCGGCCGGAGCTTCTTCGCTGCTTTCTGCATCTTCTTCATTGGCTTCAATATTATCTGCTTCATAGCAGGTCGCGGCAGCTTCTTTGCATACAATCTGATTCGGCAGCTTTTCGCGTTCAATCTTGAAGTCGGAAGCGTCTTTTAACGAGCTATCGCCGGCAATAATAATGCAGATTTTATATTGCTCTTCCAAAGCCGACAGCTGTTTGCGCTTTTGATTCAGCAAATATGCGGCAATCTCAGCCGGAACAGTCGCGGTAATCTTCATATTCTGACCGCGTACGGCTTCGCCCTCAATCGCGCGCAAAATCAAAGTCGCGCCGGATTCGATGGTGCGCACAACCCCGTGGCCGTGGCAATACGGGCAAGTTTCATAGTTGCTTTCCATAAAGGATGAGTGCATGCGCTGACGCGAAATTTCCAGCAGGCCGAAAATGCTCATTTTGGCAATCTGAATGCGGGCGCGGTCATCTTTCATGGCCTCTTTCATGCGTTTTTCAACCGCTATATTGTTTTGCGGCTCGTACATATCAATAAAGTCTACCACAACCAAACCGGCCAAGTCGCGCATTTTCAGCTGCTTAGCAATTTCATCGGCGGCTTCAAGGTTGGTTTTGAGCGCTGTTTCCTCAATGTCTTTTTCTTTGGTGGCGCGGCCGGAGTTTACGTCAATAGAAACCAAAGCTTCGGTCGGGTTGATTACCAGATAGCCGCCGGATTCCAGCTGAACAATCGGGTTATGCAGCTTATCCAGCTGGGCTTCGATTTGAAAGCGCTGGAACACCGGAGCCTCGCCCGGACGGCGGCATTTTATGTGGCGCAGGTTGTGAGGCGATAAAATCTTCACAAAATTGCGCGCGGTCTGATAAGCCTCATCGCCGTCAATAATCACTTCGGAAATATCTTTGGTGTACATATCGCGCAGAGCCCGCTTAATCAGGTTGCCTTCTTCATAAATAATGGCAGGCGGCTGGTTGCGCAAAGCGCTGTAGCGGATGGCGTTCCAGGTGCGGATAAGATAGTTGTAGTCGCGTACGATGTCGGCTTTGGTCTTGTCTTCGCCGGCGGTACGCACAATCAGCGACATTTCCGGATTGAGCGGCAGCTCTTTGATAATGCCTTTTAAGCGCTTGCGGTCGTTGGCATTGGTAATTTTGCGGGAAACGCCGCCGCTTTTTATGCGGTTAGGCATCAAAACGCAATAGCGTCCGGCTAGTGAAATATAAGTGGTGCAGGCGGCGCCTTTGTTGCCGCGCTCTTCTTTAACAACCTGAACTAAAAGGGTTTGGCCTTCTTTTATCACATCTTGAATAGTGCTGCGGTGAAAGAGCTTGCGGGCGCGTAAGAGCTTGCGCTGCAAATCAAAATTGTATTCAGCCGATTCTCCATCGGTATCTTCATCGTCCTCATCGTCAACGCAGTCTTCTTCTATGGATTCGTCATCTGTGCCGGTAGCATCCGCCATAGTCTTAGGCGATTCGGCTTTTTTGCGCGGACGGCGGGTGTAGCGGCGGCGCTTTTTCGGAGCTTCTTCCGCTGTTGTTTCTTCAGAAGCGTTTTCAGCTGTTTCTCCGCTGTTTTCTTCTGTATCGGCCGATTCTTCGGTTTCAGCTTCGGCGCTGCCGGTCTGAGTCAGATAGTCGTCATTTTCCGGAATAACATTCTGAGCCGGTTCCAGCTGGGATTCTTCAATTTCCTGAGCTTGTTCGGCTTCGAGGCGGCGCTGCGCTTCTTCGGCTTCTTTTTCGGCTCTGTAACGGGCTCTTTCAGCTTCACGTTCTTTCAAATATTGAATTTTGTTATTGATAATTTCATCTACTTCGGCATTGACTTCATTCAGCACTTCTTCCGAAACATTGTAATAGTCCGGATGAATTTCATTAAAAGCCAAAAAACCGTGCTTGTTGCCGCCGTAATCAATAAAAGCTGCCTGCAGAGACGGCTCAATGCGGATTACTTTAGCGGTGTAAATATTTCCTTTGATTTGTTTGCGTGAAGAGGATTCAAATTCCACATCTTCTACTTTATTGCCATCAACAATTACAACACGGGTTTCTTCCGGCTGAGTGTCGTCGATTAACATTCTTTTTGTCATTATATAACCCCATAACAT
>CAVGVF010000033.1:9264-11390 GCA_963632615.1 uncultured Eubacteriales bacterium | reverse complement strand
GATTTTTTCATGTCTAATAAAAACTCTCAAATTAAAAATCATTTCCAACCGGAAAACATCGTTAGCATAATAAATAAAAATAAAAAAACAATAAATTTTTTAAAATTTTGCCAAAAAAATATAAATTTTAACAGATTGGTAATAAGTCAATTTTATAATTTTGGCAAAATGAGGTATACGTATGCATAAAATTATAAAAAAAATTGCGAGCGTTTTTATAGCGCTTGTCTGTTTATTTTATTATACTGCAGCGGCAAAAGCGGCCGTAAGCATAAATGATTTTCGTATCGGTAATCAATCTGACGGCGTGCGTGTGGTTTTTGATATGAGCCAAAGTGTTAATTACCGCGTGTTTTTGCTGGATAATCCGCAGCGTTTGGTAATTGATTTGGATAATACCTCTATAAATAAAGTGTTTACCGGCGGCAGCAATCAAATAATTTCTAAAACCCGTGTCGGCAAGCTTGACGGCAATAATAAACGTGTTGTTTTGGAGCTTTCGCGTCCGGTAACTGTCAAAAAAGCCTTTATACTGCAGCCGCAAAGCGGAAAGCCGTGGCGTTTTGTGGTGGATGCCAAATTGGCAACGGCTCAGGAGTTTAAAAATAATATCGGCAATAAGCATATTGTGACAAATGATACTAAATTTGTGCCTCAGGAAACAAAATCTGCCGACAGCGGCTGGTTCGGCTTTGGCTCACAAGATAACAATACTTCCGGCAAAGCGGCCAAGCGCAAGCGCATAATTGTATTAGACCCCGGACACGGCGGAAAAGACCCCGGGGCTATCGGCGCTCACGGCAAAACGTTTGAAAAAAATATTACTCTGGCAATGGGTAAAGAATTGCAGGAAATTCTGCGCCGCCATGGTTATACCGTTTATTTGACCCGCAGCACCGATATTTTTATTCCGTTGCGCCAACGCATTAAAATTGCGCAGAAATATAAAGCAGATTTGTTTATGTCGCTGCATGCCGACAGCGCGCAAAACCGTTCGGCTACCGGCTTATCGGTTTATACGCTTTCGGATAAGGCGTCCGATGCCGAGGCTGCGGCTTTGGCCGAGCGTGAAAATAAGGCGGATATTATCGGCGGTGTGGATTTGGGCGGCAACACTAAAGAAGTTAATGATATTCTGATTTCTTTGTCGCAGACCGACAGCCGCAATAAATCTTCTAAATATGCCACATATCTGGTCAAAGAAATGGCAAAAAGCGTAAAGCTGGTTAAAAATACTCACCGTTTTGCCGGTTTTGCCGTGCTCAAAGCGCCGGATATGCCGTCTGCACTGCTGGAAATGGGCTATCTTTCCAACAAAACCGAGGAGGCTAATCTGAAAACTCAGGCCTATCGCAAAAAGTTAGCAAATTCTGCCGCCGCCGCCATTGATAAATATTTCAGTGATCCGGAAATTGCTTCAAATTGATATAAACTGCTGTAAACTGTAATATTTTTATTGCATTTTTTGAGGATTGTAATAAATTTTTGCTAAATTTTAATTCGCTTAAGTGAGTATAAATGCTGAGAATTTTATCATATTTAGCCAGTATGGCTTTGTTTTTTTTGATTGTTTTGGTAATTGGCATTACATACGGCATGACCAAAATCAATATCACAATTCCGGATTACCGTCAGTTGGAAAACTATGAACCTCCGGTTACTACCCGTTTGTTTGCCGGCGACGGGCAGGTTATGATGGAATATGCGGCCGAAAAACGCCTGTTTGTGCCGATAGAAAAAATTCCGGATAAGGTTAAGCATGCTTTTATTGCCGCAGAAGACAAACATTTTTACACGCATTCCGGAATTGATTATTTGGGAATTATCCGCGCGGTTTTGGGAAACTTGAAAAAAATCGGTACCGGACGCCGTCCGGCCGGTGCTTCCACCATTACTCAACAGGTGGCCAAAAACTTTTTGCTGAGTTCGGAGCTTTCGTATACCCGTAAAATTAAAGAAGCTATTTTGGCACGCCGTATTGATAAAGCTTTTTCAAAAGATCATATCCTTGAATTATATTTGAACGAGATTTATTTAGGCAATCGTGCTTACGGTGTGGCGGCCGCGGCCATAAACTATTTCGGTAAGTCGCTGGATGATTTGACTTTGGATGAAATCGCTTATTT
>CAVGVF010000033.1:0-9254 GCA_963632615.1 uncultured Eubacteriales bacterium | reverse complement strand
GCATTGCCGAAAGGGCCGAATAACTATAATCCTAAAACCCGCTATGACGCAGCTGTTGCCCGCCGCAACTGGGTAATCTCCCGTATGGTTGAAGACGGCTATGCGGATGAAAAAGAAGCGGAAGAAGCTAAAAAACGTCCGCTGAAAGTTGTAGAGCGCAAAAGCGGATTCTTAAAAGATACCGAATATTACAGCGAGGAAGTCCGCCGCACTATCAGTCGCAATTTCGGCGATGAGGCGCTGTATCAGGGTGGTTTGATTGTGAGAACGACTATTGACCCGCGCCTGCAGGAAATTGCTACAAAGGCTTTGCGTAAAGGGCTGATAGAATATGACCGCCGCCACGGCTGGCGCGGTGCGACTGCAACCATAAAAATAGATGAAAACTATAAAAAAAGCTTAGCAGAAGCTAAACTGACCGGCGGCGCAGAAGATTCTTGGGAAAAAGCCGTAGTGCTGAAAGTGACTAAAGATAAGGCAGAAATAGAAACTGTCGGCGGTGCAAACGGCGAAATACCTTTGTCGCTGCTGGCATGGGCTCGCCATTCTGAAAAAGGGCAGAATTTGGGGCCGGTGCCGACTTCTGTGGAGCAGGTTTTGCACAAAGGCGATGTTGTGTATGTGGAGAAAACAGCCGAAAAGGATAAGGAAAATTATAACTTGCGGCAAATTCCGGAAGTTGAAGGCGGTATGGCGGTTATGGATCCGCATACCGGCAAGGTTTTGGCGTTGGTCGGCGGATTTTCTTTTGCCAAGTCGCAGTTTAACCGTGCTACTCAGGCTTATCGCCAAACCGGTTCAACTTTTAAGCCGTTTGTATATTTAACGGCACTGGAACTCGGCTATTCTCCGACTGATTTGATTTTGGACGCTCCGTTTGTTTTAGACCAAGGCGAGGGTATGCCTAAATGGAAGCCGGTAAACTTTTCTAAAAAGTTTTACGGACTTATGACTTTGCGCCGCGGCGTAGAGCTTTCTAAAAACCTTATGACCGTGCGCTTGGCGCAGGATATCGGTATGGATAAAATCGTTGATATGTCCAAGCGTATCGGCGTAAACGACCACTTAGCGCCGTATTTGTCATCATCTTTGGGGGCGGCAGATACCCGCGTTATCAATATGGTTGCCGCTTATGCCGTGATTGTCAACGGCGGCAAAAAAGTTCCGCCGTATATGATTGAGCGCATTCAAGACCGCAAAGGACATACTATTTACCGCCACGAGCAGACGCCTTGTCCGGATTGCAATGCGGCTAAATGGGAAAATCAGCCGGCTCCGGATTTTCAGGTGGTGCGCGAACAGGTGGTTGATCCGCTTTCGGCCTATCAGATGACATCTATCCTTGAGGGTGTAGCCACCCGCGGCACCGGCGCCAGACTGAACGGCCTGCATCGCCATGTTGCCGGCAAAACCGGTACGACCAACGAAACGAAAGACGCTTGGTTTGTGGGCTTTACTCCGGATTTAGTGGCCGGTGTTTATGTGGGCTATGACGAGCCGATTAGCTTGGGGCGCACCGAAACCGGTGCTCATGCTGCTTTGCCGATTTTTTATGACTTTATGGCCGAGGCTTTGAAAAATACGCCGGATACAAATTTCCGCATACCGGAGGGGATTAAGCTGGTGCGTGTAAATCCGCAGACCGGAAAGCCGTCGTCGCCAAGCGATTCTACGGTAATTATAGAAGCTTTGAAGCCTGATTTTGAATTTAATAACAAGCAGCGGGTAATCGGCGGCGATGATGATAATATTGCCGGTCCGGAAGATGATGACAGCTCGGTGCAAATGGGAGGCGAATACTAAAAATGAAAGCCGAATTTTATAATTTAATCAATGAAATCAAGCAATCGCTGGCATTGCTGAGGAGGTCTCTTTGACTATGACAACGCTGTGCAGCGCCGCGAGGAGCTGGAAGCCTTGTCTGCCGACCCAAATCTTTGGGATAATCAGGAAAAAGCCCAAAAGCTGATGAGTGAAAAAAACACTCTGGAAGCTTCATTAGACGCTTATGACGGCTATGTAAAGTCTGTGGACGACTATGCCGAAATGGTTGAATTTGCCGAAAGTGAAAATGATGAAGCTATGCTCGGTGAGCTGCAGCATAACTTAGAAGAGCTGCAGGCTGCGGTTAAGCATGCCGAGCTTGAAGCTCTGCTTTCCGGCGAAGCCGATGCAAATGACACCTATTTAGAAGTTCATGCCGGCAGCGGCGGCACCGAGGCGATGGATTGGGCGCAGATGCTTTTGCGGATGTACACGCGCTGGGCGGAAAATCATCATTATAAAGTTGAATATATAGAAGAAACCGAGGGCGATGTTGCCGGTTTGAAATCCGCAACCATTAAAATCAGCGGACACAACGCTTATGGCTGGCTGAAGTCGGAAAGCGGCGTGCATCGCTTGGTGCGCATTTCTCCGTTTGACAGCGCCGCCCGCCGCCATACAAGCTTTGCCTCAGTCGGGGTTTATCCGGTGGTGGATGACAATATCCAAATAGAAATCAACGAGGCGGACTGCCGTATTGATACCTACCGCGCATCCGGCGCCGGCGGACAGCATATTAACAAAACGGATTCGGCGGTGCGCATTACCCATATTCCGACCGGTATTGTCGTTTCCAGCCAAACTCAGCGTTCGCAATTTCAAAACCGCGATAACTGTTGGAAAATGCTGCGGGCGCGCTTATATGAAAGAGAAATGCAAAAGCGTGCCGATAAAGCGCAGGAAGTGCGTGACAATCAAGGCGACAACGGCTGGGGCTATCAGATTCGCTCCTATGTTCTGCAGCCGTACCGCCTGATAAAAGACTTGCGCACCGATGCCGAAACCGCCGATGTTAAAGGCGTGTTGGACGGCGATATAGATTTGTTTTTGTCGGCGGCGCTGGCGCAGAAAATACAGAATGACAATCCGGCCGCTTAGTTGGGAAAAAATATGAAAAAGTTATCGCCGCAGTTATATTTTCTTCGCAAAACCATAGATTTTTTTATGGTTGGCATGTTTGTGGTGCTGCTTTTGTTTTTCTGGACTTTATATAAAGGGCCGATTTCGGTTCCGTACTTAAAGCCGTATATTATTCAGGCGCTGAACTATGATGAAAGCGACTACAGCGTCGGCATCGGCGATGTAAACTTGGAATTGGTGCGTTCGGTGCAGCCGCTGCGCATCACGGCCGAGGATATTAACCTAAAAAAGAAAGACGGGACTTTTGCCATCAGCGCGCCGAAACTCTATCTTTCGTTCAGCCTGCGCGCTTTGCTTAAAGGTATTATCGCCCCGAGCGATGTCAGTCTGGATAATCCGACTGTCTATATTTTTGCCGATTACGGGGTGGAAAAAGAGCATATAGACGAAGCCAATAAAAAGAAATTGGCGTTTTATGTCGATAAGTTCAAGGATTTTCTGAACAATTATAATTCACCGGAAAAAATTTATCCGGAAAGCTATGTCAATAACATCAATATCAAAGGCGCCGAAGTGGAGTTTCATGAAGTTGACTTAGGGCGCAAATGGATGCTTTCGGATTTGAATTTTGAGTTCAGCCGCAATCTGGTTAATTTGGAGCTTAACGCCGACGCATTGGTTAACTTAAACGACAAAGTTGCCTCAGTAGGGTTTGAAAGCGAATATCATGCCGCCAGCGATAAGCTTGATTTGGAAGTTTATTTTTCGGATCTGATTTTATCCGATATTATGAGCAGCTTAGATGCTAAACAGGCGGATGATGAAGAACCGTCTGCATTCCGCATAGAAGTTCCGGTAAACGGTAAAATTAACACGGTTATAGATGTTTCGGATATTCTGCAGCATCCGGAAAATTCTGCTGCCTATTTGAGCGATGCCGTCAAAAAAATCAATTTTGAGCTGGACGGCGGGCATGGCTATGTGGCTTTTGACAATGATGAAAAGTATAATTATGAAATAGATGAAATGGTGCTGGCCGGAGAGCTGACCGGCGGGTTTGACGAACTGAATATTAAGAACGCCGATTTCAAAATGGGCGGACAGACAGCGCAAATCAGCTTTGCCGCCAAAGGCTTGGAAAACTATTATCTGGAACATTCATTGGAAGGCGTAACTGCTGAATTTACCGCAAAAATTGATGAATTTTCTTTAGAATATTTATCCCGTTTCTGGCCGAGATATTTAGCCGAGCCGGCTTGGCAATGGTGCAAGGATGGCTTAACCGGAGGGCAGGCCAAAAACGGCAAGTTTGTGTTTAAGTTTGGCTATGACAATAAAGCAAAATCTTTCGGTTTGCTGAATTTAGACGGTATTGCCGATTTGGAAGACGGCGATTTGCACTATTTGGACGGTATGCCGGACGTGCATAATGTTTACGGCCGCGCCAAATTCAGCATGCAGAATATATCCATTGATGTGGATAAAGGCGTGAGCGACGGAGTTATCATAACCGGCGGCAATGTCAACATTTATGACTTGCACAAATACGACAACTTTATTTCTATAAATCTTATCGGCAATTCAAGCATTACCGATGCGCTGAATTTAATCAATAACCCGCCTTTGAAAATAGCCGCCGGAATGGGCGTTGACCCTAAAACAATTCACGGCAACGTTGATGTACAGCTGAAATTGGATTTTGAGCTGAAACAGGATTTAGACAGCGATGATATAAAGGTTGATGTCAAAGCTGATTTGCACGATGTTTCCAATTCTGACTTTGTGCCGGGGCATACTCTGTCGGCGGAAAATTTGCTGCTGCTGGTTAATACTGACGGCTGGAGCCTGAACGGAGAAGCCAACTATGATGCTTTGCCGATAAAATTAGCCATAAATGAAAAATTTGCCGAGAAAAAATATAAGAGCAAATGCAATATTTCTTTCAAGCTTGATGACGCGGCTAAAAAAGCCTTGGGGTTGGATTGGGCAGTTTTGCAGGCACCGAATATTTCCGGCTATGCTTTGGTTGACGCGGATATAACCGTGCAGCAAAATGATGAAATTTCTGTAAAGGTCAAGGCAGATTTGAAAAACACGGCGATTGACTTTGCTTATTTAGGCTTTGTTAAGCCTCTGAATCAAGCCGCCAGCGCCAGCGCAGAGGTTACTTTGCTGAAAGATAAAGTAAAATCGGTTAAAAATCTGAAACTGCAGAAATCCGGTTTTAATATTGCCGGCGATTTAACTATGTATGCAAACGGCAGAGTGAAGTCGGTTGATATCAGTCAAATCAAAGGGCCGAAAACCTCGGCGCGCGCCAAAGTCAGCCTGAGTGATTCGGCAAATCCATGGCTGAAAGTGGAAATTTCCGGTCTAAGCTATGATTTGTCGCCGTTTTTTGAACAGGTTAAAAGCAAACACCAAAAAAACAGCAAACAGCTGCCGGTGCAGGAAAATGATGATGATGGCTTGGAAAAGGCCAATAATACCGACATATTTATGACCGTAAACAGTTTGTGGACAAACAACACCACGCCGATTCAAAACTTTGCTGGCAGCGCCAAAATCCGCAAGGGTATCGGTATGGAAGAGCTGCACATGGTTGGCAACTACGGTATTGACAAGTCTATTAAATTAAAGCTGGACTATATTCCGAAAGGCAACAAAGAGCATTATCTTTCTATTGACAGTAACAACGCCGGCAGCACATTTAAGGTTTTGCGCCTTTATGACAATATGGTGGGCGGAACCATGAAGATTGAAGCGCGCCGCCAAGCCGATAAAAAGTTTATCGGACACATGCAGGTGCGTGATTTCAGCATTCAAAATGCTCCGGTGGTGGCAAAGCTTTTGAGTGTGGCCTCTTTTACCGGTATGCTGGATTTGCTGAAAGGCGACGGTTTGACCTTTACGCACTTTAACGCGCCATTTGAATATCAATATAAAATATTGACCCTGAAACAGGCTAAGGCCGAGGGCAATGTGGTCGGTATCACCACTAACGGCACCTATAACCGCGCTACTGATGATATTAAAATGAACGGCGTGATTGCTCCGGCTTATAGCATTAACCGCTTTTTGGGCAAAATTCCGGTTGTCGGCAATCTGCTTGCCAGCAAAGACGGCACTATTTTTGCCGCGACTTATAAGATTACCGGCAACGCTGACGATGCAAAAATTGATATAAATTCTTTGTCTATGCTCAGCCCTAACTCATTAAAGGAATGGTATGCGAAAAACTTCGGCGACGGCACAAACGGATACTAAACCCAAAATCGGCGTGGATTTTCATGGGGTAATAAATACCCGACCGGATTTTTTTCGGGAATTTTGCCGTGAAGCGCTTAAAATCGGCATGGAAGTTTATATTATCAGCGGCGGGCCGCGTGAAACGATTTTAGCCTATTTAAATCAATATCAAATTCCCTATACCAAACTTTGGTGTATTTATGATTATTACGAGCAGCGGCATCAGGTGGAATTTTATGATGACGGTTCGTTTCATGTTGCCGATGAGCTATGGAACAAAGCCAAGGCTGAATATTGCAAAGAGCAGAATATTTGCGTGCATATTGATGACAGCGCTATTTACGGCAGAGAATTCGCCACGCCTTATTGCCGCTATGATGAACAATCTGACAGCTGTATTTTGAATGGGCGTAAAATCAGCTTAAAAAATCCGGAGCAGGCTTTGCAGGCTGTTTTAGAGGCCTGCCAACCGCCGTTATCTTATAAGTCCGGAAAATATACAGCGTAAAAGTGTTATTTATTTATAAAAAATTAAGCAATTTTAGGCTTTAATAAAAGCAAAAAGAATTTTGTAAAAGGAAAACAATTATGAACAATATAATGCCTTCCGACGCTTTGGTGCCTATGGTAATAGAACAAACTCCCAAGGGCGAGCGCTCGTTTGATATTTTTTCGCGCCTTTTGAAAGAAAGAATTATTTTCTTGACCGGCGAAGTTAATGATGAAACTTCGGCTTTGGTCTGCGCGCAGCTGCTGTTTTTGGAAGCCGAAAATCCGAAAAAAGATATTTTCTTATACATCAACTCTCCCGGCGGCGTGGTAACTTCCGGCATGGCGATGTATGACACAATGCAGTATATTTCCTGTGATGTGGCGACAATCTGCATCGGTCAGGCTTGCTCTATGGGCTCATTTTTGCTGGCTGGCGGAGCTAAAGGCAAACGCTATTCTCTGCCGAACTCCCAGATTATGATTCACCAGCCGTCCGGCGGCGCCAAAGGGCAGGCGGCAGATATTGAAATTCAGGCTAAATTGATTTTGGATTTGCGCAAGCGCCTGAATGCTATTTATGCTCAAAATACCGGCCAAAAAATCTCGGTTATTGAACGCGCTATGGATAGAGATAACTTTATGACGCCGCAGGAAGCCTTGGATTTTGGTTTGATTGACCATATTATTACTAACCGTGAAGAAGTAAAGTAGGTAGAAGATGAGTGAAGATAACGAAGAAGTGTTGCATTGTTCCTTTTGCGGCAAAAGCCAGAAAGAAGTGAAAAAGCTGGTTGCCGGACGCGGTGTTTATATTTGCAACGAGTGCATAGACGTCTGCCATTCCATTATGGAAGAAGAGGCAGAATTAGCGCCGGAAAATAAACCGGTATCTGCAGACGAGCCGCTGATGAACAGTCTGCCGACCCCGTCTAAAATCAAAGAGTTTTTGGATGAGTATGTTATTGGGCAGGATTATGCTAAAAAAGTTTTATCCGTTGCTGTATATAATCACTATAAACGCTTGAATAATCCGAAAAAAGATGAAGTTGATATCACTAAATCAAATGTGATTTTGATTGGCTCGACCGGCTGCGGAAAAACCTTGCTGGCGCAGACTTTGGCTAAAATTTTGAACGTTCCGTTCGCTATTGCCGATGCCACTACTTTAACCGAAGCCGGATATGTCGGCGAAGACGTGGAAAATATTGTGCTGAAACTGGTGCAAAACGCAAATTACGACATTGAAAAAGCCCAGCGCGGTATCATTTATATTGATGAAATAGATAAGATATCCCGCAAAGGCGACGGACCGTCCATTACGCGCGATGTGTCGGGCGAGGGCGTTCAGCAGGCTTTGCTGAAAATTATTGAAGGCACGGTAGCCAATGTTCCGCCTCAGGGCGGACGCAAGCACCCGCAGCAGGAATTTTTGCATGTGGATACTAAAAACATTTTGTTTATATGCGGCGGTGCGTTTGCCGGTTTGGAAAAAATTGTGGAAAAGCACGGCACAGAGAGCGGAAATTCCATCGGTTTTGGGGCTAAAGTGGAAAAGGATGAAAAGACTGTCGGACAGATTTTGAAAGAGGTGCGTCCGGAAGATTTGATTAAATACGGGCTTATTCCGGAATTTACCGGACGTGTGCCGGTTATCGCCACTTTGGATGACTTAAACGAAGACGCCTTAATCCGTGTTTTGACCGAGCCGAAAAACGCTTTAGTCAGCCAATATGCTTCTTTGTTTGGCATGGATGATGTCAAGCTGACTATCACACCGGAAGCTTTGCGTGCCATTGCTAAAAAAGCGATAGAACGCAAAACCGGCGCCCGCGGCTTGCGTGCGATTATGGAAGAAATCTTGATGGAATGGATGTATGAACTTCCGGATAAGAAGGATATTTCCGAGATTGTGATAGATGAAAAAGTAATCACGGAAGGTGCTAAGCCTGAACTGATAAAAAATAAGGAAGAAACAAAAAAATCAGCTTAAATCAGATAGTTAAGCTGCAAAAAAGTGTGTAAAAAAAACGACCGTTTTTTTTACACACTTTTTTAGTACTTTTTAAATGGTATCATAAATTTGTAAAAAATGCAATAACTTTATAATTTTACAGCATTTTTTGCTGTTTTTCTTTTTTCTCCGCTTGAGCGTTTTGAGTGTGTAAAAAAAACGGTCGTTTTTTTTACACATCATCGGAGAAGTAAGATGTTTAAGAGCGTTAAAAAAGCAATATTAAACCCAAAGAATAATATAGAGCAGGCGGCATTAAACCCTCGCCCCCTGCAGGAGAGGGTGACACGCACGTGTCGGATGAGGGGTAATGAAAAACAAACAGACGGCAAGACCTCTCGTTTTTACGCCGTCATTGCCGGACTTGTTCCGGCAATCTTGGTGCAGCGAGTGACTAACCTAGTTAATAAATTAGCTATATTATCAAATGGCGCAAACAGTACTACCTCTCGTTTGTTCTCCTCCGCCCTCAACGTCATGCTTGCGTGTGAGCAGAGCGAACTACCGCGAGCATCCAGGAATTTTATGGCAATATCATTGAATCGGATGTACCATCCTGGATCCTCTGCGAATGAGCTAACGCTCAAAGCAAAGGATG
>CAVGVF010000032.1:0-17134 GCA_963632615.1 uncultured Eubacteriales bacterium | reverse complement strand
AGTCCTTCATCGTCATCACAATGTCGTTGTCTTTCAGCGTGGCGTCAAACAGCGCCGAGCCGGAATTGAGCTTGACTTCATCGGTTTTGCCGGAGAAGGCGTCTTCGCTGGAGTAGGTCTTGTCGAACCCGCCGGAGGTAATTCCGGCATCGGCCGTGATGTCGCCTTTAATCTCCTCCGCCGTGATTTTCCCGCCTTTGCCTAAAATAAATTTACCTCCGCCCAAGTCAGCCGTGTCAAATACGGAAGATGTTTTTATTTCTCCCGAGCTTGTTATAGATGAAGTTTCATCGATATAGATAAAGCGTCCGTCAGCAGCGTTTTTGGTGTATTTTTCGCCGTTTATGCTAATAGTGCCGGTGTTATAAACGTGAGAGTATTCTATGGCGTAAATTCCGTACGATTTATCTTTTACCGCGCCGGTAATGGTAATGTTTCCGGTGTTGTTGATAATGCTGTTGCGGCCATAGATGCCGTAAACCGTGCTGCTGTTGCCGGCAATGGTAATGTTGCCGGTATTGGATACGGAAATGTGGTTTTTATCTTTTTCACAGCTGTCGCAGTCATCCGCATAGCTGAAATTATAGTCTGCATAAATACCGTAAAGAGTGGTGTTGGTAGAACCGTTGGAGGCGGTAATTTTGATGTCTTTATTGTTGATGAGACTGATATTTTCGTAGTTATCAAAATCTTCTTTAGTTTTAACTGCCGGCTGAGCAAACATACCGTATGCGGCAACTGTATTAGAATAAGGAATATCTATATTTATAAGACCGTTATTTACGGCGGTTGATTTTCCCGCATACCAATCGGCTCTTGTACCGTATAATACGGCATTGGCTTGGCCTCCAGTATTGATATCTATGGTTCCATAGTTAGTCATTGCGGCATCGCCGTTATGGTTATCCATTCCGTTTATAACAGCTCCTTCTTCAACTGCTTGCAGGTATATATAACCTAAGTTGCTGATAGTTCCGCCATTAAGATCTATACCGCTTAACCCATAATCACCAGTTGGGTCAGTTTGTGCTTCACCATAAATGACACCATAATTTGTGAAGTTTCCGTTACTAACGCCAACAAGTGTTCCGCCGTCTGTTTTTTTGTATATATATCCTTTGTCTGTTTGGTCTTTTGAGCTGGCAATGGAATTTGAGTAGCCGTTAGTAATATTGTTATTGCTAACGGAAAGCGTACCTGTCATAGTGGCTTTGGCGGCGTTGTTTACGTTATACATATTTCCGATAACTGTTCCATAATTATAGGAATCATTTTTAGAAGAAGAATTGTACATAGCATAAGTGCTTATATAATCTTTATCAACCTCTTTTACCGTAATTGTACCATAATTTATTACCTTATAACCATCGACAGAGTTGAACATGCCAATCAGTACATCTCTTTGATTTAAATTTGCCTGTGCTTCAAAAACAAGTTCTATTTTACCTTTGTTAATCAAATTACCAAAGGTAAGATTTGCCATACCGTAGGTTTTTGAGCCAAGGCTACTTAGTTCTTCTGGATTGCGCCAGTTTCTATATATTGTAATGTTACCGTCTTCGCCATTTATGGCTTCAATACCCATGGTATACATTCCGTAGGCTGTTCCGGAGCCGTTTGCGGTTATATTTATATCGCCGTAGTTTTGACCGGAGTAGACGGAGTTTAGAGCATTAGGTGTGCCGCTTTCAGTAGTCGGAAATACGATATTAGTTAAACCGATAATGCTCTTTTCATCATTGTAATCGGCATTCGAGGTTATTTTAATTAAACCTTTTTTATGGTTGCCGCCGCCGTTCATGCCGATAATATTATTGTTTCCGGTATCTGTAATTTCTATACTTCCGATACCGCCGTCAATGGAGCCGTTATCTATCATTCCTTTCAGACCAAAGATGGTGTCAGTCGACTGTCCGGCTACAGTAATCTTTATGAAACCATAACTGTCGGCGCCGAGGGCGTTATAGAGCAAATCATTGCTGTTATTTACCATGCCGATAATTTGTCCGGCGGAAGAAGTATCATCGGAATTTATAGTGATATAGCCAATTCCTTCATTAGCTGCATTATTGCCGTTCATAATCCCAATGCCGGAGCCGTTGATGGTTATGTTGCCGTTAGCTTCAGGTCCGTAGGCGTTATAAGTCGGTCTTCCCATCATACCGGCGATACCATAGATTTGCTTCTTATTGTTTTTAGCGGTTATGGTAATGTTGCCGGTAGAATTGCGGCCATAGGCATTGGCTGTGAAATATGATTTGGTGCCAAGGTCTACATTGCTTAATCCGGATACGTTGCCGTCATTAGCCACAATTTCTATGGTGCCGGTGCCGCCGTTGGCCGCGTTGATAACATTATAGCCATACATGCCTCGTACGTTGCCTTTGTTGCTTTCGAGATGAATTAAGCCGGTTCCGCCGAAAGCGTTATACAAAAAAGAACTTTCATCGGCAATTTGCCGTTCGGCTATTCCGCTGATACTGTCAACACCTTCCATCCATATGCCCATGCCGGTCAAACCGCTGCTTAAATCTTCATTTGGATTAGAGGTATTGCGGGTTAGTTTGATAATGCCGTTGCCGTTATAGGAATTATATGCGCCGCCGGTGGTCATAATGCCGTAAACAGCCACTTGATTAACAGAGCTTATAATAATTTCGCCTTTATTGTTGTTATAAGAGTTGATAACGATTGGGGTTCGCGAATAAATTGAAGCCAGCCCGATAATAGAAGGCCTAGAACCGGTTGTTTTTGTATCTTTAATAGTTATCGAAGCATCTTTATCACGGGCGTTATACAAGTTTGAACTCACGGTTTCGCCGGTTGGGGTGTAGTTGGTAAATCCCAAAAGCCATTCTTTTCTGGTTGTTTGTACAATTTGCCCATTGTTTTCATCAACAGTAATGTTATCATTGTTTACCACATCATTATCCGAGGTTTTGACTTCTTCTTTGGTGCAGGATTCTTCGATGCCGTCTTGCACAAATCCCGGCAAGCATTTGTTGAATTTGTAGTAAGTGCCGGTGGAATCGGTGCAGCTGTCGCACTCTTTACCGTTGTTGCATTCTGTCAGTTTATAGACAGTCTGGTCGCAGTTGGTAACGCAGCTTAATTTGTCAGCGGCCAAGGTGGTGCCGTTGTTGCAGCTCAAAATACGGTAGTGGGTGCCGCTTTCATCTGTGCATTCATCGGTATTGGCGTTTTCCGGCTGAGAAGTCAGCGGATATTGCTGCAGGTCGCAGCTATCGCCTTCGCTGCCGCCACCACCGCTTTCTCCGCCACCGCCGGAGCTGTCTTTGGTGCAGGATTTACCGTCAGCCGAGAGAGTATATCCGGTGTTGCAGGAGGATATTTTATAGCGGGTGGTCGAGCCGTCAGTGCAGGATTCAGAGGTTGCATTGGCTGGTTTTGAGGTCAGGGGATAATTCGCCGCGGTGCAGCTTCCGGCCGGAATGGCCTCGCAGGATTTTTTGTCAGAACTGAGCGTATATCCGGTGTCGCAAGAAGTGATTTTGTAACGTGTTGTAGAGCCATCAGTGCAAGACTCAGAAGTCGCGTTAGCAGGTTTAGCGGTCAGCGGGTAATTTGCAGCATCGCAAGTTGTGGTGCTGCTGCCGTCTTTGGTGCATTTGCGGCCTTCGGATTCCAGCTTGTAACCGTCATCGCACTCCGTGCATTTTTCGGTGTTGTAGCTGTAGGTTTTACAGTTTTCCGGCGCGGCTAATTTACAGGTTCCGTTGACGGAAATATAGCCGTCACGGCAGGTGGTGCAGTAATTGGTTGAGTGGTCATAAACCAAGCAGTGACGGGCGTTGGAAGTGTCCGGTTTGTCGGGGTCGACCAGCTCGCATTTCTCGCAGCCGCCGCAGCCGTTTTGCAGGGTGCAGGTTTTGTCGGAGCCGCATTTCAGGTCACGGAAGCAGCCTGCCGCACACTGATTTTTCTGGCACTCCGTCTTCTGCCGGCAGCTTTCGCAGCCGCCGCAGCGATTGCGGGAGGAGCATTCGTAACCATCTTGACAGGTTAAATTTACATAGCATCCGGCGGTGCACTCCGGGACGTTTACGCACTCCGGTTTTTGCTCGCATTTGATGCAGCCGAGGTTGCATTTTGACTCATATTGCGTGCACTCAAAACCGGCGGCGCAGACGGTGTTTTGATAGCATCCGGGAGCGCAGGGATTGAGGTCGCAGGCTTTGGCGTCGGTTACTTCATCGGAGTGTCCGCCGCCGGAGCCGCCTCCGCCCACACCGACCAGGGCGACAACGCCCGCGGCGATGCCTCCGCCGATAACCAGTGCGGTGCCGTTTTTCGTCCAGTTGGTAGGGGTTTCCGGCGCGGCGTATTTTTGATTATAGTTGGCTAAAAAGGCTTTGTGAGCGTATTCGGGGATTTTTTCAAGGCAGGCCGGATGTGACTTGGCTCCGGCGCGAATCAAGGTTTTATAGGCGAGGTAGTCTTGCTTTTTGACGGCCACGCAAACCGCGGTGTCGCCGTTTTGGTTGGTGGCGTCCATATTCAGGCCGCGGCGCTGCATGTTTTTCAGCCCCTGCAGGTCGCCTTCCGCCGCTACCGCATAAAAATTTTCAAACGACTGCGGGGATAAATTGTATGCGGCGGCGCTTTTGCCGCCCAAAACAGACGCCAAGGCCAAACTAAAAAATATTGCAAGACTTTTACTAAACTTCATTTGCCCACCTATTTAAATTATGCCTAAATATTAGCGGAAAATCAGCAGTGTGCAAAGTTTTTTTAAGAGTTTTCTACAAGGTTTGCAAAAAAATACGGAGAGTAAAACTTTTATAGATGTGGATAGTTGCCCTTATTTTGTTATCAAAGCGCAAAAAGTATATTATAGAGCAGGTATCGGACTAAATTATGAGGGACTAATGAAGAATTTATTTCGCAAAATCACGGCGTTTTTGCCAAAGCTGAAATATAATGCGCTGATGGGTGCGCTGTTTGCGGTTTTGGCGGTGCTGCCGGATTATTTGTTTATGGCTTTTCTGCCGAATATTACATATTTGACTGACGCGGTGTTTTTGCTGGTTATGTTTGTGTTTGGCTTTTTTCTGTCGCTTGCCGGAGTGTGGGTGTATGCGGCCTGTTGTCTGCTCTTTATTTTTATGCAGCTGATTCAGCTGGGACATATCGCTTATTTTGCCCGTCCGATAAATCCGCTGGATATCGGCAAGGTTTTTGATGAGTTTGATGATATTTATTCGGCCGGAATGTCGGATTGGGATGATTTTTGGTTTGTGCCGGTAGCGGCGGCGCTGCCGTTTTTGATTTTGCTGTTTATGGAATTTAAGTGGCGCAAAAAACTTTGTTTTTCATTTATCGGAATTTTGGCGGTTATCATTTTTTTGGGCGTAAAGCCGGAGCGGGCTACAAGGCGCGGACTGCACTCCTTTTTGCCGCCGGAAACACGCTATTCCATTCATAATTCGATAAATTCTTTTTCGTTTTATTTGGTGCGCGGCGCCGACAGCAAAAATATTCATGACATTGTACCGCTGAATTTTTATTTGCCGTATAAAACGGAAAAACTGCCGGAATCTTCGCAGCTGATGGTGCTGGTTATGGGCGAAAGCACCAGCGCCGACAAAATGCATCTGTTTAATCCCAAAGCCAAACCGACCACGCCGCAGCTGGACAGAATGAAAAACGAAACAGGCTTTGTCTATGGCACGGCGATTTCCGGCGCGGTTTCAACGCATTCATCGCTGCCGATTTTTTTCAATATGATGAAAGAGCCGGGGAATGTCTTGAAGCTGGAAAACGAGGATACCAACCTGTTCAAAATGGCTAAAGAAAACGGCTTCAAAACCTATTTTTATTCGGCCTACGATATGAAGCAAACCAATCTTATCGGCGTGCGCTATATTGATGAAATTGTCACTTCCGAGCATAACCCGCGCAAATTCAAGCGTAAAAAAGAAGATTTGCTGCTGAAAATGTTCAAAAAACTGGACTTGAAAAACGGTAAAAACTTTGTGGTGCTGAATTTTAAGAGCGTGCATTCGCCGTATGAGGAAAACTATGCGCATCATCCGGAATTTGATGTGTTCAAACCAAAAGACGGCAGCCGCTTTGAAGAAGAAAACGCATCTTATGAAAATGCAATTTTGTATATCGACAGCGTGCTGGGACAGCTGCTGGATGAATTTAAGCGCTTGAATGTTGAAAATTCGCAGTTTATTTTTACGTCTGACCACGGAGAAATGCTGGGCTTGCCGGACGGGCGCTATGGGCATAACCAGCTGGTTGCGGAAGATATGCGCGTGCCGTTTTTCTTGTATAATATCGGTGGAAAAATGCCGGTTTTGCCGGAAGGGCTGATTTCGCATTATGAAATTTCTAAGCTGACGGCGCAATATTTGGGGTATAAGGTTACAAATCCCAACTACGGCGATGATGTGTTTTTTGTGCACGGCAATAACTTGTTTGAAGAATATCAATTTATAGAATATCAGCGCAAAAACGGGCAGCTGCAGGAAATCCTTAAAGACGAAGTTGAAGATTTTATAAAAGATAAAATAAAAGAGAGGGCAGAATGATTACTCAATTTTCCAGAACAGAATTGCTGATTGGCGCTGTCGGAGTTGAAAAACTTAAAAACTCGCGGGTGGCAGTGTTCGGTTTGGGCGGTGTCGGCGGCTATGTGGCTGAAGCTTTGGCGCGCGCAGGCGTTGGAGCGCTGGATTTGGTGGATAATGACACGGTCAGCCTGAGCAATCTCAACCGGCAGATTTTGGCGCTGCATTCCACTATCGGTATGCCGAAAACCGAGGCTGCTGAACGGCGTTTGTTAGATATCAATCCGGATTTGAAAATTGAGTGCCGCAACTGTTTTTATCTGCCGGAAACAGCCGATAGTTTTGACTTTAGGCAATATGATTATGTGGCAGATGCGATTGATACGGTTGCCGGGAAAATTGCTTTGGTGCAGCGGGCGGCGGAAGCAAATACGCCGATTATCTGCGCCATGGGAGCAGGCAACAAGCTGAACGCCGGAGGTTTTAAGGTGGCCGACATCAGCAAAACCGCTGTGTGTCCGCTGGCAAAAGTTATGCGGCGGGAACTGCGCAAACGCGGTATAAATCATTTTAAGGTGGTATATTCCGAAGAGCCGGCTTTGACGCCGCTGGGTTCAGCCGAAGACAGTAATAAACGCCAAACTCCGGGAAGTATGGCTTATGTGCCGGCAGTGGCCGGTTTGCTGATGGCCGGCGAAATTATCCGCGATTTGCTGGGCGAAAATCAAAAAGAAGCGGCCGAGCTATAAAGGAGACGTATTAGTTGCTTAGGTTGTTCTGCGGCGGTGTAAATGCAGGTTCAGAATAGCAGAATAACGCCTCTTTGCCCAGACGGTAAATAGTTTTAAAACCAAGGATTATAACAAAAAACATCCGTCTATCGCAAAGGATAAACGGATGTTTGAAAAATGATTTTGAGAGATTACCGGCCTTACTTCATATAACGGTAGATTTTGGCTTTTTCCAAATCTGACATCTTTTGACAGTTAGCCTCGTATAAAGCAATCAAATTCAGAATTCCTCTTTCATCAGTGTTGCGTTCTAGAACAAAAAGTATCCAGCTGTGCGTGGAAATGTAACTGCCCATATCAATTAAAAATCGCATGGTTTCAGCGTCAATTTCATCAAAGTATTTTAATCTGATGTAGTGGCCTTTGCAGAACGGACGCATAAGTTCTATGAACTTTTGATTGTTCAGGCAATCTTGATGCTCACGCAGAATGACATACAGCATGTCAGAACTGATAATTTTTTTGTTGGCCAGCTTTTTTTCCAACTCGGCTATTTTTGTCTCAATATCCGGAGTGACATCTTTTTGCAGATCTTCCGCTATTATTTTGGCAATGGCAGAAGCTTTTTCCGGCAATTCAATGTTGCTGCTGATAATTGCATCGAAGAACTCTTTGTATAAATCATTTCTATCCATAAAAATAAAATTTAGTGAAACATAATTATAAAAATTTAGGTAAAATATAATTGTTTTAGGCTATTTTGTCAAATGGTTTTTAGAGATAAATTGCTTATTTTGCGATTGCTAAAATATTAAAATGTAACTTTTTTAATGATTTTTATAATATTCTGTATTATACTATATGTAATGAGGGAGAAAAGAGTATGGCAAAATGTATAAAATGCGGAGCGGAAGACTGTGTGAAAAATGGAAAAGTTTTTGGTACGCAACGCTATAAATGCCGGCAATGCGGCTATCAATTCACTAAAGAGTCGCCGCACGGAAAATCTATCTTTCAAAAGCTGATGACGCACGATTTATACGCCGCCGGACTTTCTATGCGGCAGATTGCAAATCTGGTCGGAGTTACTCCGCAAACAGTTTCGCGCTGGCTCAAAAAATGGCATTCTGTTTATCAATTTGAACAGGGAAATGATACGCTTATGTATAGGGTAAACAGCTCAAATATATTGGATTGCCTTAATGTCCGTAAGGATGAAGAATATGTACTGCTTAATAATAAGTTACCCACAGGCGCCAAAGTCGCTATTTTAATCCAAACGCCGAAAAATCATTAGAAAAGTTACACAAACTTTTTTTGCCTTGCTTTAAAATTTTTTAGTTTTTATTTTTAGCCGAATTTAAAAAAATTAAACAGAGGAATAAAATGAAAGTTAAAAAAATCAAAAGCAGACATATTTATCTCAACACCTTTTACGCTCTATGTTTTGTGGCGCTGGGCTGGTATTTGAACAACCGGTTTTCTCCGTCCGGAAATATGGAATGGGGAATGGAAACTCCCTCGGTGCAAGTCGCCGATTTGGGGCAGAAAGACGTGTCGGCAAAAAAGAAATATATAGCCAATGTTGAGGCAATCAACAGCGTGGATATTGTGCCGCAGGTATCGGGCTATATTGAGAAAATTTTGTTTGAAAACGGCTCGCAGGTTAAAAAAGGCGATGTGCTGTTTGTGATTGAACAGCGACGCTACCGTGATAATCTGAAAGCGGCTGAAGCCACGGTAAAACAGCTGGCCTCGGATTATAAACGCCTGCAGGAACTGCATCAGAAAAAATTTATATCCGACAAAGAATTGGAAGTGGCGGAAAGCAATTTGAAAAACGCCGAAGCCCAAGAAGATTTGGCGCGTTTGAATTTGGAATATACTGAAGTCATCGCTCCGATTGACGGTGTTATCGGCAAAGCTTTTATAACCGAAGGCAATTTGGTTAACGCCAACAGCCAAACTTTAGCCCGCGTGGTGCAAATGAATCCGGTTCGGGTGGCTTTTTCGGTAACCGATAAAGAACGTTCGGTATTTTTGGATAAACTGAAAAACGCGCAAGATGTTTTTGTGGATATTGTTTTGCCAAACGGGGAAATTCAAACTGAAAAAGCGCAAAATCTGTTTTTCAGCAACGAAGTAAACAGCGATACCGCAACCATTCCGGTTTATTTGGACGCTGAAAACAGTTCAGATTTGCTGGTTCCGGGAAATTATGTTGATATAAATATCCGTTTTACCTCCCGTGAAATGGCGTTGCTGGTTCCTCAAGTTGCTCTTTCGGAAGACGCTAACGGCACTTATGTGATGACCGTCAGCGAGGCAGACGGCAAATATTTGGCTAAGCAAAAATATATTCAGCTCGGCGATGTTGTTGACGACCAACAAGTTGTGCTTTCCGGCTTGGATAAAAACGATAAAGTGATTGTGCAAGGCTTGCAAAAAGTCCGTGACGGCGCCGAAGTTAATCCGATTTTTGTCAGCGCGGGCAAGTAGGAGGTATTGATGTTTTCAGCATTTTTTATTAAACGTCCGCGTTTTTCGTTTGTTATCTCCATTTTGATTGTGCTGGTCGGAATTTTGGCACTGTTCAACCTGCCGGTGGCTCTTTATCCGGAAGTTACTCCGCCGCAGATTACAGTCAGCGCTTCATACCCCGGAGCCAGCGCCGATGTGATTGCCAAAACAATCGGTATTCCGCTGGAAGATGAAATCAACGGCGTGGAAGATATGATTTATATGGACTCTTCTTCCGAAGATTCATCATATAAATTGACCGTTACTTTCAAAACCGGTGTGGATCCGGATATGGCGCAGGTAAAGGTGCAAAACCGCGTTCAGCAGGCAACTTCTAAAATTCCGGAAGAAGTTTCTCGTCAGGGAATTTCCGTACAGCGTGAATCTTCCAATATTTTGGGCTATATCGTGTTTTCATCGCCGGATGATTCCTTAGATGAAAAGCAGATTGCCGATTATGTTTACAACAACATTCAGCGTATGCTGGCAAAAATTCAAGGCGTGGGCAGCGTTGATGTGTATTCGGCGCAGCTTAGTATGCGCGTGTGGCTGAACGCCGATAAAATGGCGGCTCTGCAAATTACCGCCGATGAAGTTTACAGCGCGATTTCCGGTCAAAACTATCAGCCGACCTTGGGTAAAGTCGGAGCGGCTCCGACCGGCGGCAGCAACCCGATGGTTTACACTTTGCAAACTCAAGGCCGTATGTCAACCGCCGAAGAATTTGAAGAAATTATTGTTCGTACGGCCGAGCAGGGCGGATTGGTGCGCTTAAAAGACGTTGCGACGGTGGAACTGGGACAGGAAACATACGCTACTTCCGGTCTGTATAACGGCAAAAGCGCGGTTCCGGTGTCGCTGAGCCTTTCTTCCGGCGCTAATGCGCTGGAAACGATGAAAGCGGTCAAACAGGCTTTGCATGAAGCGGAGGCTTTTTTCCCGCAGGGTTTGACCTACGGCATTTCTTACGATTCCACCAAGTATGTTGACGCTTCTGTTGAAGAAGTGGTGTTTACGCTGTTTTTAACCTTGTTATTGGTGGTCGGCGTTTGCTATTTCTTTTTACAGGACTTTTATTCTACGCTTATTCCGACTTTGACGATTCCGGTTTCCATTTTGGGAACATTCGCCGTGATTTTGGCGCTTGGCTACAGCATCAATATGTTTACGCTGTTTGCTATGCTGCTGGCTATCGGCGCGGTAGTTGACGACGCTATTGTGGTGGTGGAGCGCGTGGTGTTTTTGATGCAGAATGAAAAACTGAACGCCAAAGACGCAACCATGAAAGCTATGAGCGAGATAACCGGCGCGCTGGTTGCCACTTCGTGCGTGCTGTTGGCTATTTTTGTGCCGGTCGGCTTCTTGGGCGGTATTGTCGGTAAAATTTATCAGCAATTTTCTGTCACTATCGCTACGGCAATTATGTTTTCATTATTAAACGCTTTAACTTTGTCGCCGGCGCTTTGTTCGCTGCTGATTAAAAATATCAAGCCGCGTACTTCCGGATTTTGGTACGAAGTCAATAAAACGATTAGCAATGTGATACATTTTTATGCCCGCACCGTGTCTTTTTTGGCGAAAAAATTGAAGGTTGTGTTCGCAATTATGGTATTGCTGTTCGGTTTGGTCGGAATTTTATTCGCCACCGCGCAAACCTCTTTTATTCCGGATGAAGACCAAGGCATATTGGTAATGAGCATGCAGCTGCCGGAAGGAGCTTCCAAACTGCGTACAATGTCGCTGATTGAAAAAGTCGGAGCTTTAATCCGTGAAGAAAAAGACGTTGACAACGTTTCTGATGTTATCGGCTTTTCACTCATGGGCGGAAGGGGAGAAAACGTTTCTATGTCGTTTATCGTTCTAAAGCCTTGGGAAGAGCGCAAGCGTCCGGAACAATATTCAACCAATATTCTGAACCGTCTGCGGGCAAAAATGCAGCAATTTCCGGAAGCTGAATTTCAGTTTTTTGAAATGCCGGCAATTCCGGGGTTAGGTACGGCAAACGGTTTGGATATTCGCTTGCAGTCCCGTCAAACAATGGATTACCAAAAACTTGACGCGGCGTTGCAAAGCTTTTTAGGCAAAATCAATCAGCTGCCGGAAGTGGCGTATGCTTACACCACATTCAACGCCAAAACTCCGAATATCTTTTTGGATATTGACCGTGTGAAAGCGGAAACGATGAAAGTTCCGATGAGCAAGATTTTTTCCACTTTGGAAACTTATCTGGGCTCGTCTTATGTCAACGATATCAATCTTGGCACTCAGGTTAATAAAGTGATGATTCAATCCGATTGGAAATATCGTGATAACATTGACAATATCAACGAGCTTTATGTGCAGAATAATCTGGGACGTATGGTGCCGCTGCGCGGTTTGGTGGACTTGCATAAAGTTTTGGCTCCGCGTGTGGTTGAACGCTATAACCAATATCCGGCGGCTTCTATCACGGCTGTGCAGAAACCGGGGTCTTCAACCGGCGATGCCATGGCGGCGGTTGAAAAACTGGTCAGCAGTCTGCCTAAAGGTTTTTCTATTGAATGGTCGACTATGAGCTATCAGGAAAAAACAACAAACGGGCAAATCGGCTATTTATTGCTGCTGTCATTGACCTTCGCCTATCTGTTTTTGGTGGCGCAATACGAAAGCTTTATTATTCCGATTCCGGTGCTGCTTTCTTTATCGGTTGCCGTAAGCGGAGCTATGCTCGGCTTGTTCTTCAGCGGTATGCCGCTCAGCATTTATTCTCAGCTGGGAATTATCTTGCTGGTTGGTATGGCTAGTAAAAACGCTATTCTGATTGTGGAATTTGCCCGAGATGAGCGAGCCAAAGGCGCGACCTTGGTTAATGCGGCGGTGCGCGGTCTGCGTGAACGTTTCCGCGCGGTGCTGATGACTGCTTCGGCCTTTATTTTGGGTGTGTTCCCAATGGTAATAGCCGGAGGCGCGGCCGCAGCCAGCCGTCAAGCTATCGGCGTGCCGGTATTCTACGGAATGCTCATCGGCACACTCGGCGGCTTGTTCGTTATTCCGATGGTGTATGTACTGGTGCAAAGTTTGTATGATAAGTTTAAGAAACTTTTTTAACAAACTGAAAATCCGTCAGTTATAGAAAATACCGGCTTGCGGAAAATGCAAACCGGTATTTTCATTTATCTTTGCTCTGAGCGTGCGTGTCTGTGTGTTGAGCGTGCGTGTCTGTTTTTTCCAAGATATCGGGGAGGTTGGTGTGTTGTTCTATTTTGATTATTTCAGTGTGATAGTGATTGATAATGTGCATAAGTTTGTGCCAAAAGCCGGCTTCATACGCTACAATCGAACCCCATACCGCCATCAGAAACATCAAAACTGTAGAGATGCTTTCGGCGATATCAAGTTTTTCTTTCAAGTTATATTTCGGCTTTGAGTTTTGCATAAAAAATATGTAGATGTTCAAAGCCGAAATTTAAACCTGCTATTTAGAATAGCCCAGCGGCTGATGGGCAATCGTAAATTCATCCGGCGCCAGATTTAGAGCTTTTGCCATTTCTGCATCGTTCGGCAAACCGCGGATAACCGTGCTCAAGCCTTGGGCGGCGGCGAATAAATAAACATTTTGGTAGGCCGAACCGGCATGGGCAAATCCCCAAGTTTTATCCGAGCTGGTATAAACCAAATGCACAGGAGCATTTAAGATAAAATCCTGTTTTTCGGCCAAATACGGCAGCATATTTTTATCCGATACTTTTTCCAGTTGATTGGCTTGGGCATTATAGAGCCAAGCGCCTTTGCCGTCCAGCACAAAAACTTTCAAATCTTGATTGTTGCGGGCTGTCGGAATGGTTATTTTGCCGTATTGATTGACACCGCGGGCGCTCCACAGAATTTGGCTTAAAGTTTCGTCATCAACGCGCTTATCCGCATCATAAGAGCGTCCGGATTGACGGCTGTTGATAATTTGCAGCAAAGGAGCCGATGCTTCATTCAAATCAGGCTCAGGAAGTTTTTTTATTTCGGCTGCGTCAGAGTTTACGGCGCCGAAAATTAAAGCACAGAAAGTTAAAGTAAAAAGTTTATTCATTGTATTTTCCTTTGTTATAGATTATTGAAATGTTCTTTTATCAGCTGGTACACTTTCGGCATATTGTCCGAAACGGCATAAGCTCCGGCGGCAAGGCAGGCGCCTGCGTATTCTTTGGTGTTGTGTCCGGTAGCTCCGATATAGGCAATTACCGGAATATCTGCGGCTTTTGCAGCTTTAATGCCGGCCAGAGAATCTTCTATAACCAAGCAATGCTGCGGCTTAAAGCCCATTGTTTGGGCAGCATATAAAAAAATATCCGGAGCCGGTTTGCCGTTTGCCACCATGTAAGCGGTAAAAGTGTTGTGTTCGTCAAAATATTTGCCCAAGCCAAGCTTTACGGTCTTTTTGTTATGCTTTTCCAAAGTGGCGCCGGTGGCAACGCACTGAGCAAAGTTTTTATCGTCTAAAATTTGTTCAATATTATCGGTTAAGGTTAGTTCGGAAGCTATTAAGCGGTCTTCATTTTGATGAATTTCCGCCCAGAATTTATCATCAAGTTTCAGCTGCGGAAAATCATGGGCCAGCAGCTCGACTTTGGTTTTGTCCGCTTTGCCTTCAAGATACTGTTTCTGCTGAGCCGGCGTCAGTGTAAAATTATACAGTTTCTGCAAAGTATCTGCCCAATTTTTTACCCACAAATGTTCACTGTCGGCTAAAACGCCGTCAAAATCCCAAATTATCAAGTTTTGCTGCATTTATTTCTCCTTTTTCTTGCGGTATTCGTCTTTCAAAATCCAGAAAGGATTTTTAGCTGTAGGCCGGTAGTATTTTTTTATCAGCTCCATATCCCAAATATAGGCGTCAGGCTGAGGAATTTTAACCAGTAAGTCTGTTAAATTGTAGTCCGACAGAGGTTTGCTGCGGTACAGCGACATTAAATCGGTGTTGTATTCAAAAAGTTTTTTGGCTCTGCGTTCGCTGAGCGGCGTATTTATATAGTTTTCGGCATATATCAAAGCGGCTTTCTGTGTGTTTACAATGTCGTCCAAATTGGTTTTTGCGGCAAAATTTGTTTCATAAATATAGCCGATGTCGTTGAGCATAAACCAAACATAGCCGGCGTCAGGCCTAAACAGGTTGAAGTTATAGTTGGCGGCGTTCATAACCGCTTCATCAGGTTCGGTATTTTCAATAACAAAACGAGCCGTATCCAGCGCCGGCTGCAGTTTGGCGTTTGCATCGCGCTGCGAGTAGTCGCAAAACAGCAAACCGGCGGAAATGATAAAAGCCGAGAATACAAATATGTTATATATTGCGGTTTTGAATTTTGTATTATTGCCGAAAAGCGCGGAGGCAATCAAAATCGCGGCCAGTGTTTCTAATAATGAAAAATAGTGGGCGTAGGGCGAAAAGGTAAAAAAGCGGATGGCTAATTCGGCAAAAAATAAGATAACCAGAACTTGCGTGGCTGTGTTTTTGCGAAGCAATACTTTGTGATAGCAGAGTACAGCTGCGGCGCACAGCACAATGGCTGCCGGCGGAAAGAATACCGATGCCCAGCCGTTGCTGAACGGCAGATGCAGCATAATGCCGAAGATGATGAATTTTACCTGATGCAGGCCGTAATATTGCGGCAGCAGGCTGTTTAAAGCATAATTAAGCTCAAAGTAAAGCCCGAGCATATTGTGGTAAATGAGCCAGCTGATAAAAAGCAAAACAAGCACAAGTGGCATAATTAAAGCTTTTAGAAAATCCGCAGGTTTAATTTGTTTTTGCAGCAGCTGCCAAAGTGTGTAAATTCCCAAAAAGGCCAGCAATAAGATGATTTTCTGCAAAAAGAAAAAGGCGAGGGTAAACAGTATAAAAGCGGCAGTTAAAAAGGCCGGCCGTCTATTTTGAAAATAGGCCAAATAAAAGTATAGGCCGCTCCAGAAACACAGATTCATAAAAACATCGGGGCGAAATTCAACCAGATTACGGCTGACATAATCTCCGCAGCAAAAAAGCACAAACGCCGCCAGCCAGACTTTTGATCCGCCAAGCCAAGTGCGGACGATTTTATAGATAAACCACCAGCTTGCCAGATTTGCGGCCAGAGTCACAAGGCGGCAAATATAGTAGATATTAACATTGTCAAACATCAAACCGGTCAGCGGAGCAAACAGATACCACAGCAGCGGGTTATGATGTTCAAAAAAATCAAGATACGGAGTTTTTCCGCTCCAAACCAGCCAAGAGGCGTGGATATGCTCAAATTCATCCGAGTTCAGCAAGCCGGTGTAAAACAAGTTTAACAAGGTTTGAGCCAAAATCAGAACCAATACGCAGATGCCGATGCTTGCGGCTGCCGGATGTTTGGATATATGTAAATCAAGTGTTTTCATAAGGTCTAATATAAAGGCAGATAATAAAAAGTGTCAAATTTTTTATATATTCTTTCCCCGACAAATAAAGATACTTTTTTATACCCAAGGGCAAAAAATAATGCTTACATCAAATTTTTTTATGCGTTATATAAAAGCTGTGTTATGTAATTTTTATAGGGAAAAAATGAACTTTAAGGACTTTTTGAAAGGTATTCCGCCGCGTTTATGCTGGAATATCAACCGGCTGACAATTATTGAACTTATATATATTTCAGCCATACCGTTTATGATAAAATTTGCTGATCCGCAGCTTTTTACCGAAGGTGCGTTGGTTGAAAATCTGCAGCTGGCAGTTTTGACAGCGGCGTTTATAATTGCTGTTACGGCCAAAAAAGATAAATCCCTGTTTGTGGCTTTGGCATTGTTAATAGTTTTAATGCTTATGCGGGAAACAAACTTAGGCCGCTCTTATTTTTGCGAAAAATATCTTTCACCTGATGAAATATGCCGCTGGAAAAAAATGAAATACGGCATTATTGTCGAACCTTTGCGGGATTTGTACGGATTGTACATCTTGTATTATATTTGGAGCAAAAAGGTTTATAAGCTTATTTGGCAATATATTTTGCAGGCTCCGATTTATCTTTTTGATTCTTTGATTTTTGTGGGTGCGGCGGTTGCTGCAACGCTTGCCGAGTGGCCGTTTATTGACAACGAAATTTTAGAAGAAAGCAGCGAACTGTTAATGTATGTTGGGTTTGTGAATCTCATATTCCGGTATAGAGAGGGGAAACTCGGCTAATGGTCTACTACTTTTAACTTTTTATGCTTGTGTACCTCCTTGTACACGTCGCAAAAAAGTTAATGCGTATTAGCCTCATTATCCGAGTTTCTGCGAGCTTAGCGCAATGCGTCTAACAGCACATCTAAAGGCAACTTACGTTCATTCAGAAAATTCATGTACTACTATGTACA
>CAVGVF010000031.1:8011-17473 GCA_963632615.1 uncultured Eubacteriales bacterium | reverse complement strand
GCGTGGTTGTGCGCGCTGACATCACTTTCAGCTGGAAAGCCCTCGACTTCTACCTTCGCGGCAGCCAGTTCCTGGAAGACAAGCACACCACCGTCATCAACACCGGTATCAAATATAACTTTTAGCGGCAAAAACTGATTGCGTCCAATGCGCCTTGCAAAATATAGGCGGCGGCGGACGCATCCAGAATTTTTTTACGCTTGCCGCGCGACATATCGACTTCTTCTATCAAAAAACGCTCAACCGCGGATGAAGACAGTCGCTCATCCCAAAAAATATACGGCAAATCAATCTCCTGCGCCAGTTTTTCGGCAAACGCCCGCACCTCCTGCGCAATGGCGCCTTCTTCGCCGTTCATCTGCATCGGCAAGCCATAGACCAAACCGCCGATTTCTTTTTCTGCAATAACTTTTTTCAGCTCCGCCACATCTTTTGCCCACTCGCCGCGGTACAATATTTTATATGAAGTCGCAATGCTGCGCCCTAAATCCGACACCGCCAAGCCCATTCGCTTTGAGCCGTAATCCACACCCAGCAGAGCTTTATATGCCGGCAAAACTGCTTTAAATTCTTGTATGTTCATATTATATATTCCTTTTGTTTCAAAGCTATGCGGAATATATTGGATTGTCAACCCCAAAAACACGGCAGATTTTATGTCCATAAACTCTTTTTTAGCTTTACTATTTTTTCTAATATGTATATGGTAAAAACAGTTAAAATTTTAATTAGTCAAAAGGTATAATGCAATGAAATTAAAATATCTTTTTGCCGCTTTGCTGACGCTGATTGTCTCTCCGGCTCATGCCGAATTGGAAATCGACGTGCGCGGCGCTACTCGCAACCCGATGCCGATTGCTATTCCGGAAATGATTGGCAATAACGGCAACTTTTTTACTAAAATTATCGGCAATGACTACGGCGACAAAGTGCGTCAGGTTCTGGCCGCCGATTTGGATAGAAGCGGTTTGTTCAAAATTTTGCCGGACAACAGCTATATCGAAACCTTAAACTCTATCGACCAGCAGCCGAAGTTTGTCAACTGGCAGGCTATCAAGGCTCAGGCTTTGGTGCAAAGCCAAATTGTGGAACTGCCGGGCGAAAAAATCCGCGTAGACTTCCGCTTGTGGGATGTCGCTTCGGAACAGCAGCTTATCGGCAAGTCTTTTACCACCACCAAAAGCAACTGGCGCCGAATCGCTCACGTTGTGGCAGATGCAATTTATGAACGTCTGACCGGCGATAAAGGCTATTTCAATACCCGTGTGGTTTATGTTTCCGAAACCGGACGCGCTACCCGCCGTATTAAACGCCTTGCCATGATGGATCAGGACGGCGAAAACCATAAGTTTTTGACTGACGGCCGCAACTTGGTTCTGACTCCGCGTTTTTCGCCGAATATGCAAAAAATTACCTATCTTGAATTTGTCGGCAACAGTCCGCGTGTTTATATGCTGGATTTAGACACTAACCGCCGTCAGGTTTTGGGCAACTTCCCGGGAATGACTTTTGCGCCGGTATTTTCGCCGGATAGCTCTAAAGTTTTGCTGAGTTACGCTAACCACGGCTCAACCAATATTTATGAAATGGATATCAAAACCCGCAAAACCCGTCAGATTACTTACGGCAGCGCTATTTCCACTTCGCCGAGTTATTCTCCGGACGGCAGCAAGATTGTGTTTAACTCCGACCGCGGCGGCAATCAGCAGCTTTATGTGATGAACGCCGATGGCAGCGATGTGGAACGCATCAGTTTCGGCAAAGGCCGTTATGCTACTCCGGTTTGGTCTCCGCGCGGCGACTATATTGCCTTTACAAAAATGGTAAACGGCGCCTTTTATATCGGCGTGATGTATCCGGACGGCACCGGCGAACGTATTTTGGCCGACGGTTATTTGGTTGAAGGTCCGACTTGGTCGCCTAATGGCCGCGTGCTGATGTACTTCCGCCAAGACAGAGGCTCTCCGGTACGCTTGTACAGCATTGACCTGACCGGTTACAACGAACGCCGTATTGTGACACCGGCGGAAGCTTCTGACCCGGCATGGTCGCCGTTGCTTCCGTTATAAAAGCGGCGTAAAAACGACACTGAAAAAGCGGTTCAAAACGAACCGCTTTTTTATACACAAAATTAACCTGTTGCTAAACAATTTTTGCTATATATTTAAAGCATAAGTATTTAACAATTTTTATGAAAGGAAACAACTATGACTGCAAAACGTTTTATGCTAAATGAAACCAGCTATCACGGCTACGGCGCTAAAGATGAAGTAATTACCGAGGCTAAAGCCCGCGGCTTCAAAAAAGCCTTAATCGTTACCGATGCTGATTTGGTAAAATTCGGCGTGGTGAAAAAAATTACTGACTTGCTGGATAAGAACAATATGGCTTATGCGATTTATGACAAAGTAAAAGCCAATCCGAGCGTAAATGTGGTTAAAGATGGCGTTGAGGCTTTCAAAAAGGCCGGAGCCGATTATATGATTGCCATTGGCGGCGGTTCTCCGCAAGATACAGCCAAAGGTATCGGCATCATCATCAACAATCCGGAATTTGCTGACGTTGTTTCTTTGGAGGGCGTTGCGCCGACCAAGCATAAAAGCGCTCCGGTAATCGCTATTGCCACTACAGCCGGTACTGCTGCCGAAACCACCATTAACTATGTGATTACCGATGAGGAAAAGCGCCGTAAATTTGTCTGCGTAGACCCGCACGATATTCCGGTTGTGGCTATTGTTGACCCGGAAATGATGTCTTCTATGCCGAAAGGCTTGACCGCTGCCACCGGTATGGACGCACTTACCCATGCTATTGAGGGCTATACGACTTTGGCTTCTTGGGAATTGGCCGATACTTTGAACTTAAAAGCTATTGAAATTATCTCGCGTTCTTTGCGCAAGGCTGTAGAAAACGACCCGAAAGGACGTGAAGATATGGCGCTTGGCCAATATATGACCGGTATGGCGTTTTCTAATGTCGGCTTGGGCGTGGTGCACGGTATGGCTCATCCGCTTAGTGCTTTCTATAATACTCCGCACGGTGTGGCTAATGCCGTTTTATTGCCATACGTTATGGAATTTAACGCTCCGTACACCGGCGAAAAATTCCGTGAAATTGCCCGCGCTATGGGTGTTAAAGGCGTTGATGAAATGTCGCAGAAAGAATACCGCAAAGCCGCTATTGACGCTGTAAAACAGCTCAAAAAAGATGTAAACATTCCGGAAACCTTGAAAGATATCAATGTTAAGGAAGAAGATTTGGAAGCTTTGGCAGAAGCTGCTATGGCAGATGTCTGCACCGGCGGCAATCCGCGTCCTTGCTGCAAAGAATTGGTATTGGAAGTTTACAAAAAGGCCTTTTACGGCAAATAACTCCATAACAAAAAAGCAATATGCCTCACACCGCCCTGCCCTTGACAGAGCGGTGTTTTTTTTAAGGCTAGAAAATTATCTTAATTGCTTTACCCTTAGCTCCAAGGCCTCTATATCATCAGCGCACATAACATCTTGCAGAGTATCTATTTTTTCCTCCGACAAATCATAAATTTTCAGCGCCAGCAGGCGGGCTATAATGTCATCTGATGAGAAGCGCTTTTTAATCACTTTTGCCGGATTACCGCCCACCACAGTATATGGTTCAACATCTTTAGTTACCACGCTGCCAGCTGCCACAACACAGCCCTCGCCCAGTTTTACCCCCGGCATAATCATGGCGCGCATACCAATCCAGCAGCCATTACCCAGCACCGTATCGCCGCGCTGCTGATAACTTTCTGCAATATGTTCCATAAACGGATAATTAGAAAACCAATCGTTGCGGTGTGTATTGTTGCCGCCCAGTAAAATAATTGCCTCAGCGCCGATGCAGACATAGTTGCCGATATAAAGCTTGTCCAGCTCCCATTGCGGCGTCCAATTTTTTAGGCTATGCTCATCGCCGTATAAATAACGCACCACATAATCTTCAAAATTTTCCGTCCACGCGTTACTGTAATAGCTTTTTGTTCCGCTGATTATAATGTTTGGATTTTTTACTGTTTGCGCTAAATATTCAACTCTTGACCAAAACTTTTCCATTTTCTGCCTTTCAAAATCAGCTAATTTTTGCAAAACCTCGTAACTTTTTTGGACTAAAATACTGTCGCTAAAACCTCGGATAATGAGGTTAATACGCATTAACTTTTTTGCACCGTGTACAAACCAGTACACAAGCACAAAAAGTTAAAAGTAGTAGACCATTAGACGAGGTTTTCTTAGCCACACCTTCTCCCACAAGGGGCGAAAGTTTTACAGATTTTCATTTATAACCTTAATCTCCTTAGGAGCTTTTTCTTTTGTAGAAGCTGCACTCTCATCTGTAGTTACAACTTTGTCTTCAAGCTCATCCATCAGCTTGTCCAAATCAGAAGTTTCATCTTTTTTATAGCCTTCATCCTGAGCCTTAGCCTCGCCTTCTACTTTTGGCTGCACCAGTTTGTTAAACAGCTCTTCGCCGCTCTTTTTCAAGACATCGCTGGCAGCATCAATATCCACAGCTTTGCTTTGGTTTTCGACATCTTTAGATTTATCCTCTTCTGATTTTTCTTCTGTCTTATCAGCCCCAAGCCCAAGACTTTCGCCTTTAGCTTTCAAATCATCAAACCATTTTTCCGGTATCAGACTCTTAATCGGTCCGGCTGCATCGCCGGCCAGCTTAAAGTAGCGGGATTCGGCAAACACGCCTTTCTGAGATTCTTCCGGAATCAGCGATGAAATCATAATTTGGAGCAAAATTACAATAATCACGCCGCGGAAGATACCAAAAATAAATCCCAAAATCCGGTCTAACGAGCTTAGTTTGCTAAAGCGTATCTGCGTACTGATTTTATCAACAGCCAACACCCAGAAAATACAGAATAAAATTAGAATAACCATACCGGATACAAGGCTGGAAAGCACTTCGGAGGCTATATATTTTTGCATTATCGGATCAACAACCGGCAGCAGATAATACACCGAAACGGCAGCCAGAATCCAGCCGGTAATCGACAGCAGTTCTTTTGTTACGCCGCGGGCGATGGCTACCAGCGCCGAAACGCCGACAATCACTAAAAATACCACATCTAAGTTGTTTAATTGTTCCATATTTTTGCTCCTAATTAAACCAATTTATCAAACGATGAACGTTACCGATTTCATAGCAGGAAAGTTCATAATTTTTTGCGCCTTTTTCTTTTTTATCTTTGCCGAAAGACGGCGGAATAATGGCGCTGACAAAGCCCAGCTTATGCGCTTCTTTCATACGCAGATTAGGCTGGCTGACAGCTCTGATTTCTCCGGAAAGCCCGATTTCGCCGAACACCACCATATCCGCCGGCAGCGGCTTGTTTGTCAGCGATGAAATAACCGCCATAGCCACAGCCAAATCAGCAGCCGGTTCTGTAATTTTCAAGCCTCCGGCTATGTTCAAATAAACATCGTGCGAACTGAAATTCATGCTGCAGCGAGCTTCCAAAACCGCCAAAATCATCGACAGGCGGTTAGAATCCCAACCCACAACCGCACGTTTCGGCGTAGAATAGCCGCTCGGGCTGACTAAAGCCTGAATTTCCACCAGCAGCGGACGCGAACCTTCTATGCCGGCAAAAACGCAAGAGCCTGAAACATTGCCCTGCCGCTCCGCCAAAAACAGCGCCGACGGATTTTCTACCTCTACCAAGCCTTTATCCTGCATTTCAAACACGCCGATTTCATCAGTTGCGCCGTAACGGTTTTTAACCGCCCGCAAAATTCTGAAATGATGGCCGCGCTCGCCCTCAAAATACAGCACCGTATCCACCATGTGCTCCAGCACGCGCGGTCCGGCAATTTCGCCCTGTTTAGTGACATGCCCGACTAAAAACAAAACAAAGCCTTTGCGTTTAGCCAGCTTTATAAGCTCATAGGCGCAAGCCCGCACCTGCCCGACGCTGCCCGGGGTAGATTCTACTTCATCCAGATACATGGTTTGAATGGAGTCAATAATCACAACCGCCGCATCTGTTTTTTCCAGAGTGGTAATAATGTTGCGGACATCGGTCGCGCTGGCTAAATTAACCGGACTTTCCGCCAAACCCAAACGGCTGGCGCGGATACGCACTTGGTCAATAGCCTCTTCACCTGAAATATAATAGCACGGATAGTGTTCTTCTTTATTCGCCAAACCGGCACACACTTGCAGAAGCAAAGTAGATTTGCCGATTCCGGGATCACCGCCCACCAAAATAACCGAGCCGGGAACCAACCCGCCGCCGGTCACACGGTCTATTTCCTTAATGCCGGTTTGCAGGCGCGTATAAGTGTTTTGCTCGCCTTTAAGCGGTACAAAATCTATAATTTTGCCTTCTTTGCGTGGATTTATCTTAGAAAAACCGTCTGTTTTCTGCACTTCTTCAACAATAGAATTCCACTCGCCGCAAGAATCGCATTTTCCCTGCCAGCGCGGATACGTTGCGCCGCAGTTTTGACAAACATATAAACTGACGCTTTTCTTTGCCATGGCTTTATACTTCCATTTTTATCGGCCCTTGCGAGCTGCCGTGAATAAATTGCTGCAGATACGGATTTTCAGACTTATCCATTTCTTTTACCGTACCCGACCAAATAATTTTGCCTTTATAGAGCATGGCGATACGGTCGGCAATTTTGCGGGCAGACGCCATATCGTGCGTAATGGTTAAAGTTGTAGCCCCCAAACCGCGGGCAGATTCGATAATCAAATCGTTAATCACATCCGCCATAATCGGGTCTAATCCGGTTGTCGGCTCGTCAAAAAAGATAATTTCCGGACGGCTGATAATTGCCCGCGCCAAACCAACGCGCTTTTGCATACCGCCCGAAAGCTCGGCCGGAGACAAATCTGCCACATCCGGCGCCAGACCGACCTGCCGCAGCACGCGGATAGCCGCCACTTTAGCCTGCTTGCGCGATTTTTCGCCTTTCTGCAGCAGCCGGAATGCCACATTTTCCCATACGCTTAAACTGTCAAACAAAGCCGCGCCCTGAAAAAGCATTCCCATTTTTTCATGAATATCTTTTTTGCTGCCGATGGTTTCTTCGTCATCAATTTTAATTGACCCGCAGTCCGGCGTCAGCAATCCCTGAATGCACTTAATCAAAACCGACTTGCCGGTTCCGGAACCGCCGATAACCACCAAAGATTCGCCTTTTTTAATATCCAAATCCACACCGTCCAGCACTTTCTTTTTGCCGAATGCTTTATATAAATTGCGAATTTCTATTTTATTATCACTCATGGCGCACCCTATTTAGAAAAGAATATTTCTGTAATCAGATAGTTAAAGATTAAAATTAAGATAGAAGACGAAACCACGGCATTGGTTGTAGCTTCGCCCACGCCTTGCGCGCCGCCTTTAGAGCGATAGCCGTGATAGCAGCCCATAACCGAAATTATAAAACCGAATACACCGGCTTTTACCATGCCTGAAATCACATCAATCGCCTGCAGATTCTGCATTGTGGCGTTAATATAGTTTGCCGGATTAAAGTCCAGCTTATAAACGCCGACCACATAGCCGCCGAAAATACCGATAATATCGCCGAACAGCACCAAAAGCGGCATAACCACCACACCGGCCCAGAGCCGCGGCGCCATTAAATAGCGGAACGGATTAGCCGACAAAGTAACCAGCGCATCAATCTGTTCGGTAACGCGCATTGTGCCGATTTCAGCCGCCATAGCCGCACCGATGCGCCCCGCCACCATTAAGGCTGACAAAACCGGCGCCAGCTCGCGCGTAACCGAAATCAAAACCACGGTTGCCACGGCGCTTTCCGCCCCGAATTTAGAAAAACCGGAATAAGTCTGAATAGCAATCACCATACCGGCAAACAGCGTGGTTAAGCCCACAACCGGCAGCGAATAAAAACCCATATTCAAAAACTGATTTACAAACAGTTTGATATAAAACGGTGGCATAAAACAATTATACACCGACTTAGCCACAAAGCGTGTAAAAGCTCCCAGCTCCAGCACAAAAGAGAGCAGCGGCTTGCCCAAAAGCTGTAAAAACGCTTCAATGTTTTTCTTTAGCATATTCAAATTTCCTATTCTGTTTTCAAAAGATTATCGCGCAGCTTGACAATAATCTTTTCCAAAATTGTCGTGTCCTCAGCATACAAATCTATTGCCGGAATTTCAACACCTAAAATGTTTTCTGTTTTATTTTTTGGCAGACGCTCCAAATTTTCTTTGGACTGTACTAAATTTACCAGCAAACTGACTTCGGCTTCGGCGGCAAACTCATAGCGGGAAATTCCCACATTGCGGATTTCCAAAAGCCCGCGGATATTTTCCGGAGCATATCCCCAAAGCTTATTTTGCCTTGTTTTCAGCGCAACCACATCATCGGCGACCAAAACCGCGCCTTTATTTTCTATAAACTTGAGCGCCAGCTCAGATTTACCGCTGCCGGATTTGCCTCTAAATAAAATTCCTTTGTTCCGCCACAAAACAAAAGAAGCGTGCATTGTGCATAACTCAGACATTTTCCAGCCGTTTCAGCTTATTTGCATCTTCGGTTGAAACAGTAATTTTCCGCCCGTCCGGCGTCATTTCTATGTTGACTTGCCACATATTGCGCGGAGAAAAAGCTCCCATTCTTTCCGGCCATTCCACCAGGCTTACGCCGGAATAAAAAGCCTCTTCCACCCCCAGTTCAAAAATTTCCGCCGGCTTTTCCAAACGGTACAAATCATAATGATAAATATCAAAAGCTTCGGCGCTGTAGGTTTGCAAAAGCGTAAATGTCGGGCTCGGAACTTCTCTGGCTCCGGTCAGTTTTTTTATAAATGCACGGGCAAACACGCTTTTTCCGGCGCCCAAAGTTCCGTTTAAAGCCCAAACATCGCCCTGCACGCTGATAGCAGCCAGTTTTTCGGCCAAAGCTCCGGTATCGGCCTCGCTTTTAGATACAAAAATTTTTTCCATCAGAACCACCCGTCAAAATTAAACCAATCAGATTTTTTACTTTGAGCAATCGCCGCAGCAGCCTGTCTGGCTTGCAATTTGCGCCAATCGCTCGGACGATAGAACCTGCCGTTCCACATCCCTTGCAGATTTTCCCGAGCCTGCTTTTCATACGGCACATAAATATCGGTGTTTTTGGTATAAGCCACTGCCCAGCCGGCATTCACAACAGCCGCAGCCACGTCATTTTGTCCCAAAAAGCAAACTCCGGTCGCCCGATGCTTTATTACATTGCCGACAATGTGGCACACCACTTTCTGTCCGTTCAGCCAATCTTGCAGCCAGTTAATAGACTTTTGCCCGCAGGTATAGGCCTGTCCGCGCGCGTTTGAGCAAGTTTGATCCGGGCTCGGCGCATCAATTCCCAGCAATTTTATATCAATGCCTTTAAGGCGCAGCACACTGCCGGTTATAACGCGCGGCTTGCCGCTGACTGAAGGATAATCCAGCGGATTG
>CAVGVF010000031.1:0-8001 GCA_963632615.1 uncultured Eubacteriales bacterium | reverse complement strand
TACTGATTTGCGCCGGTTCTTCTTTTTTATCAAACAATTCCGTCAACTTAGAAAAAAAGCCGCCGCTTTCATTTTCCTGCGGCGTAGAATTGTTTATTTGATTGCTGTTTTCCTGACTATCCAAAGCCTCAAGTCCGGCAACATTCTGTTCCTGCGGCTGTTCTCCCGGCGTATATTCCACAGCGGTGTCATTTTCGCTGAATACCTGCTGCGCAATTTTATCGGCCGTGCCGCCTCCCGAGCCGATAAGCCCCAGGCAATACAAAATAAACAGCACAACCCCGCCGATAATGGCAAAAGCCATAACAAAACTCATGGCCGTCCACATTACCTTAAACAATATATACAATATAACAAAGGCCAAAATAACACCGACAAACCCCATTCCCTGCAATGACGTGCTGTCGCTCTGCGTTCCGGCTCCGCCGTAATACATCAGCACACAAAACAGCGCGCCCAGAATAACCTTTTTGAGAAAAAACATCAATCTTATCCTTTTTCTGTTAGTTATATCGTATTAGAACATAGTTTTTATGCTTATGCAAGCTATTTATACAGTTTTGGCAACGGTTCATTTTCCGCCGCTTTGCTCTGCTTATGTTTACAGCTTTTTACCGTATTCAAAATCAGCGCAGCGTCAATATCCGTTTTTTCTCCGCCGTATAATATATTGTTTATTTTCTGCATCTGTTCGGCAAAATTTTTATCTCCGACAGCAGCTGCTAAATCTTGCAAGTTATTGATATTTGATTTTTTATAGGTTTCATTACCCCACAAAATCAAATTATCGCGCAAAGCTCTGTAATCTTTAGCCGCCAGATTTTTGTGCAAAACAGCGCACATATTACCGGCTGAACGGCATTCTTTTTCATTATTTTTCTGCGGCCGGCGCATCAACAGCAAACTAAGCAGCAATCCAGCCAAAAAGGCAGCCGCCAATCCGGCAGACAACATCAGCGGAGATATAGCAGCAGTTGTTTCTGCCGCTGTGTCATTATTTACGGGCTTTGCCGGTTGTTCGGCTTCGGCAAACGGATTATCCGGCTGTTTTGCGCTTTCTGCCGGCTGTTCGGCGGCAGCAGCTCCTTCAACAAATATTTTTTCGGCCGGCACCACGGCTTCTTCCATTTTTTTAGTTTTTACATTAAACCACGGCACTCTTATTTCCGGCAGCACCTGTTCGCCGCCTTGCTGCGGAATATAAACAACTCTGGTAATTGACTGAGCAATCAGCTTATCGTCATACACCTGTGATTCCAGCTGAGGATTTTCCGGATACACCTTGAAAGCCGCACTGTCCGTAAAATCAAATTCCGGCAGCTGGGTTTCCGCCGTGCCTGCAGCCAATAAAATCACTTGGCGCGCCACGGTTTCGCCAACCTTAAACAACGGCTTTTTTTCGTTCCATACCGCTTTGATTTTCACTCCGTCTGCCGGCAGCCACCAATTTGCCGCATAATTCTCCGGCTTCGGCAAAACGTCTATTTCTATAGGCTTAGTATATAGTTCCACCGGTTTTTGCGTACCGAACATCTCGTCAAAATCCACGCTCATCAGCTGAAATAAACTGCTGACGCCCTGCTGCAGCAGAGGATGTCCGATTTTTTTATCAAACCCCATGTAAAAACCGCTTATTTTGGCTGCCGGTATTGTTTGCTTGCCGCTGGTCTGCGGAAACATGGCATAATAAAACTTAAATTTACGCCCGCCGTTTTGCTGAATAAGCTCCGGCTTTTTCAGCTGCTTGATAACCCAATTTTCGGCATTGACAAACTGCGGCTCTTCTGTCAGCTGCAAGCCGACTTTATCATCAATGGTCAGCACCGCGTTAATCTCCTGCTGCAAATACGGCTGTTTTAAATCAACGGCTAAATCAACCCCGAATTTCATGGTTTCAGCCAGCTGGTTGTCATTCTGTACATTTCCGCTTTGCGGCTGAGCGGCAACCGCCGAACCGGCCGGCAAAACTTTAAGCTTCAGCGGCTGGGTTTTATATTTTCCGACAGAAATAGCCGGAATTTCAACCTCGCCTTCATGCTTAGGCAGCAAACCGATATCCCAATCCCGCTGCTCGGAGCTTTGCCCGTTGACATAGCTTATTTGCGAAGAACTGGACGTTGAATAAATGCTGAAATCTTTCTGCAAAACGCTCAAATCCGGCTGCAAACCGGCTCCGTCTTTGCCGTCGTATGACAAATTAAGATTAAAAGCTTCGCCCATCGGCACGGTTGAAGATTCGATATTTGCCCGTAAAACCTGTGCCTTTGCAGCAGCCGCTGCAATCAGTACAAAACTCAAAGCTAATAAAAATTTTTTCATCACTACCTCGCTTTATTTTTCATATCTCTTCTTTGCATATTCTTTTTGAATCATTGCCCGCAGCAAACCGCCTTTGTCTTCCGGCACCTGACGGAATTTCTGCAGGCGTGCTCTGATTTTTTCCTGCTCTTCCGCAGTTTTTTCGTCTTTCACGCCTACAGCTTCTGCCTGTTGTTTTTCTTGTCCGTCCTCATTGCCGGCAGCCGCTGTTTTCTGCTGGCCGTCTGTTTCATTTTGCTCTTGTTCGGTCTTAGTTGCCTTAGAATTGCGTTTATCTTGCCGCTTTGGCTTATTTTCAGCTTCCGCCTGTTTTTCCGTGCTGTTATTTTCAGAGCTTTGCGCTTGCTGCTTCTGCTGCTTCTGTTGCTCCTGTTGCTGAGAGCTGCTCTGCTGCTTTTGATTGTTCTGCTGTTCCTGTTGCTCAGAGTTATTTGCAGCTTGTTCTTTTTGACTCTGCTTTTCGTCTTGGCTTTGCTGTTTTTGCTCCGGCTGCTTCTGCTGCTCGTTTTCTTTACTTTGATTCTGCTGTTCGTTTTGTTGATTCTGTTCCTGCTGTTTTTTATCCTTTTTCTGATTCTTTTTATCTTGATTTTGCTGCTGATTCTGCTGATTTTTTTGCTGCTGTTGTTTTTTCAGATATTCCAGATTAAACTTAGCATCGGCAAAATCCGACTGTTTTTGCAGAGCTTCTTCATATTTTTTTATGGCTTCAGCTATTTTTCCGCTTTTAGCCAAAGCGTTCCCCTGATTATACAAAGCTGTTGCGTCTGTTCTTTGCAAAAAATTTTCATACGCCGCTTCATAATCGCCGTTTTTATACGCCGCCGCGCCTTTCCATTGCGCATCCGTAAATTTTTCGGCCGCCTCTGCATAATTTTGCTTTTCAAAATTGCGCATGGCTTCTTGATTATCATTCAAAAACCACGATGCTTCGGCTGTGTAAATATTGAAAACACACCCCCAAATAATAACGAATGCCCCGCGGCGGAAACCAAACAAAAACAACAGCGCCGGCAGCCACAGCAAATACCATCCCATGTCTTCCCAAACCGTCTGCATATTTTTGCTTTGCTTAATTTCCTTGGCGGTTATGTCGTTTATTTTTTGAATAAGCGGCGCCAAACTTTGCTGATAGTTCAAATAAAGCCCCTTGCCTTTATCTGCAACCATTTTCAGCTTATCGTTTGCTGTTTTGCTGATATTTACAATATTCACATCAAAACCGGCATCTGCCGCCTTAGCCGCACCGGTAAGCGCCGCGTCAAAACGCTCGCCGACATTGGAGGTAATCACAATCAAATTGCCATGCGGCAAACCTGTTTCCTGCATTCTTGATACGGCCAATTCTATAGCTCTGTCCAGCCTGTCGCCGTCTTGCGGCATAATGTCAAGCTGCAATGCCGGCATAATATTATCAATAAGCGAAGTGTCTTCCGTCAAAGGCGTAATCATAAACGGCTCTTTGCTATACACAATCAGCCCGCTTTCCGTATTTTTCAAAGACTTAGTCAAATCTTTAATAACATATTTAGCGCGCTCAATCCGGCTGGGAGAAACATCTTTGTTCCACATTTCTCCGGACATATTAAGCAAAATCATAACCGGATTTTCAACGCTCAAAGCCGGATTTTCTTTTTTAAGCCAAGTCGGACCGGCCAGCGCCGTTACCAAAAATAAAGTTATCAGCGCTGCCGAAACAGAAGCTTTATGTCCTTTGGCTCCGTTATTTTTTATCAATAAATAATCCAACAGATTTTTATCGCAGACTTTTTGCCAAGCTGACTGTATTTGCGAACTTTTATATGTAAAGACATACACCGCCGCCGGAATAATCAGCCCCAGCAGCCACCATGGACGCAAAAAATGAAAATCCTGCCACCACGTCATTTTATTTTACCTTTCTTGACAGCAAAAACAACAATAACAACAAAACCAAAGCCGCCCCTGCCGGATACGGATACAATTCCTTAACTTCCTGCACATAGCGGCCATCGGCCGTTCTAGGCTCCAGCTTATCAATTTTATCATATATCTGCATCAGCGAATTTACATCTTTGGCTCTGAAATAATTGCCTTGGGTTTCTTTAGCCAGCGCTTTCAGGCTTTTTTCATCCAGCCCTTTATCTACCGGTATGCTGAACAGGCCGCCGAAAAACACTTCGCTGTCGCTGCCGGCGCCGATGGTATAAATTTTTACGCCTTCGCTTTTGGCCAAAGAAATTGCCTGCGGCAAAGAAAGGCTGCCGTCATTATTTTCGCCGTCTGTCAGCAGGATGATAACTTTATTTTCCGGTTTGCCGTCAGATTCCGCCAAATTTTTCAGCGCCACGCCGACAGCATCGCCGATAGATGTGGAATTTCCGGCCATTCCGGCATCTGCCGACCACAAAATTTCTTTTACAGATTGTTTATCGTAAGTCAAAGGCGCCTGCAGATAAGCCCGCGTTCCGAACAAAACCAGCCCTATTCTGTCGGCAGCACGTTTATCAATAAAATTATTCACCACATTTTTAACCGCCGTTAAACGGCTGTACATTTTATTCTGATAAGCAAAGTCTTCTTCACTCATGGAATTTGATATATCAACCACCAGCAAAATATCCCGCCCCTCATTTTTAACCGGCAGCGGCTTTCCGGCCCATTGCGGACGGCACAAAGCTAAAACCAGCAGCGCCCAAATCAAAATCATCATAATCAGACGCAGCAATGAGGTCAATCTTGAAGACAGCAGCAGTTTTTTTCCGCTAAGCGACTGAATTTGCTTTATATCTGCCAAAAAAGGAATTTTCAGAGCTTCGGACTGAGTTTTTTTTATGGCCGGCAAAATAGCATAAACCAGCAGCGGCGCCAAAATCAGCCAAGCAGCTCCCGGATTGGCAAAATGATTTATCATCATAGATTCTCTCCTATCCAGCCTTGGCAGAAATATCTTAATTCTGCAATATTTTCAGCCGCAAACAAAGAGCTGTTTTTGGGAGCATACGGAGCGTCTACCAGCAAATCAGCCGTTTGCGCCGGTAATTTTTGCTTTGCATGCTCATTCAAAAAATCCACCCATTTCTGCCCGGAATAGGAAACAGCTTCCGGATAGCGGCTAACGCATATTCTTCGCAGCAACTCCGACATCTGAACTGCTGCTTCCGGAGTATTTTCAGCAGCTTTTTTCCGCAGCAAATAGCGGGCGTATATTTTTTTGCTATGTTTTTTGAAGCGACGCCCGGCGCAAAACAAAGCCCAAAGCACGGCAATCAGCGCTAAAACACCCCACCAGCCGTCAGCCGGCGGCCAAAATGAAACACCGCTTTCCGGCAGGTGTATATCTCTCAATTCGGGTAAATTATCCATATCCAAACCTCTCCTATTTGCTATATAAATCTAGGATTTATTGCACTGAATATCAAGTATCAGTTTAGGATTTGCCACAATTATTATGCTATTTTCTTTTTGGCTTGCGGGTCAGAGAACGAGCCAAATTCAAAGCTTTTGAATTTTCGGCGCGGGCAATCTGTTTCTTTTTTGCCGGAGTACGCGGCGGATATACCGGCTTTTTGGCAGCCGATACAGCAGCTGATTTGCTGCTTTCATCTTCAGCTGTAACGGATTTTTCAGCAGCTAAGGTTTCATCCTGCGGTTCTTCTGCATTATTTTGAGCAGCAGCTTCCGGCTCTTCTTTTACGGTTGGTTCAGTTTTTTCATTTTCTTCCGCCGCGTTTAATGCCGGCTTTTCTGCCTCTGTTTTGGCAATCTCGGCAAAAACATCGCTCTTTTGCGGCAAAACTATCGCATTGCCAGTGTTTTTAGGCTCAGCATTTGCATTTATTTTTTCTGCCGTTTTTTCAGCCTCAGCCGTGCTTTTTTCAGCCACAGTGGTTTGCAAGCTTTTTTCAGCCGCTGTTTTATCCGGTTCTTTCAATGCGGCATTTTCGGCAGCAGCTTCTTTTTTAGCTTCTATTGCTTCTTTCTTCTTTTCCGTAGATACCAGTTCGGTATACTTAATATTATCCACTTTTTTCACGATTCGTTTAAACTCGGCAAGCTGATTTCCGGTCAAATCGTTTCCGGTAGCAACTTTAGCTTTAAGCGGGTCGATTCTCTGCCCCTTGCGCAAAATTTCAAAGTGCAGATGCGGTCCGGTAGAACGTCCGGTACTGCCGACATAGCCGATAATTTGGCCTTTTTTAACTCTGACGCCCGGTTTCATGCCTGATGCAAACTTATACATGTGTCCGTATGCTGTTTCATACTCTGAATTATGGCGGATTTTGATAAAGTTGCCGTAGCCGTTTACATAGCGAGCCATTTCAATAGTTCCGGCGCCGCTGGCATAAATCGCGGTTCCGCGCGGAGCGGCATAGTCCACGCCGCTGTGGAATTTGGTTGTTTTATAAATCGGATGGCGGCGATAGCCGAACAGTGAAGAAATACGGGCATTGCGCATAGCCAGCGGTTTTTTATCCAAGCCGGTCTTTTTAGCTCCGCCTTTTTCATCATAATAATCGGCCGCCCCGCCGCGCGGTTTATAGCGATATAATTTATAAGTGCGCCCGTTCACGGTAAATGAAGCAAAAATAACATCGCCGACACTGACGACTTCGCCGCTGGAATCTTTATTGACTTCATATTTTACATCAAAAGTATCGCCTTTTTTAACATCGCGCCTGAAATCAATCAAATGCGCAAACATCTGCGTAACTTTGCCGCACAATTTATACGGAACGCCGGACTTATTTAAAGAAGCGCTGACATTGCCTGAAACAGTGCCTTTAATGTTTCGGATTTCATAGGCAAATTCTTCTTGCTCGACTCTTGCTTCAAACTGGTCGTATTCGTTCAGCTGCAAAATATATTTTGTGCCGCGCACCGGTTCAATAACCAAAGTATCCAAAGCTTCAAGCGATTTTGACTGCACATCGAAAGTAGCTGTCAGCTCAATATGCTGGCCGGCTTTAAGCTTGCGCGCGTCATAAACTTTTTTCAAAGTCGTATAGGCGCTGGTAGCGCTTTTGGTTTCCATGCCTAAATTAGTCAAAATACCGATAAAGTTATCCCCGGGCGCCACCACAATCACGCGGCGTTCTTTTTGATAGATGCCGTCAAAACTTCCGGCCTGCTCAAACATTTTCGGTTTCGGCTGAATCGGCATAATCACACCGGCCTGCCCGTTTTGGCTGATTCGGTATTTTGTTGTCAAAATTTCATTATCGCTCAAAAGCTTAATATTATTAACCTGAGCATACAAAATATCAAACGGATTGTCTTTTACATCATTAAAAGCCGGAGTCATCACATCATTGCCGAAATCGTAATTATCATCGGCAATTTGCTGTTTTACCGCCGGTTCGCTGTTTTTATTCAGCATAGAAACAAACAACGCGCAAGTTACAGCCACAGCATATCCTGCAAGCAAAATAGTTTCTATACGGCGCCGACGCACTTTTTTTCTTAAATTTGTAAACCCTGGCATATCAAATCCAATTCAACAATGCCAGAATGATGATATATTTTACAAATCAATGCAAGTAGATAAATATAGTTATACCTATAAAAACCGCCGGTTTTCCACAACAAAAATTTTTTTTGCAAAAAAATAAAAAAAGTTCTTGCATTCTGAAATTTTATCCTATATAAGTGTTTTTGTCGTTGGGGGCGTAGTTCAGTTGGTTAGAATGCATGCCTGTCACG
>CAVGVF010000030.1:0-17851 GCA_963632615.1 uncultured Eubacteriales bacterium | reverse complement strand
GTATAAAACCTTAGAATTTTACATCAAGAACGCCGGCAGGCTCTGTAGGATGTTTGATGAGAGTTTTGATATCAGACTGTGAAGCGTCATAGTAGGCTTCACTCTGATCGCAAAGTTCCCATTTGCCGTCTTTGTAAGTAACAACGTCAAACTCCTTTTCAGACTTGTAGTTGACTACATAGATTTTGTCATAAATCTTTTCAAAATAGTATTTGCCGTCAATAGACGTAAATCCCCACTTTGAACCTGATTTTTCAAAGACAAAATTATCAGTAGTGATAACCTCGTCGTACATTCCCCAAGTCTTTTTTGTTTTGGTGCTGTAAACAGCAACGCCGTCCGCATTATAAAAACGGAAGTAAGCACCATCTTTGTCCTTGGTAACACGATTGTACGAGCCATAGCGCATAATGTAACCGGTTGTATCGGCAACAGTATATGTTTTGGCGCTGGTTTTGCAAACGAAGCACTCCAAGTCGTAGTCATAGTTAATTGACAAGTACTCGCGAGGCTCAATCAAAACCTTACCGGTTTTATCTTTCAGGCCATATCTTACCTCCGGTTCTGTTTTGCCTTCCGGAGTATAATTTACGGCATAAGAGATAAATCCGTTACCGACTTCCATCTGAGAAAGAATTTCTTCTTCATCAGCAGCATCCTTCGACTTGTTGCTATTGCAAGAAGTCAGGCACATGGTGAACATCATGATAAACATGGCAGCCAAAGAAAACAAAAACTTTTTCATAAAACAAAAAAATTAAAAGTTAAAAATAAGTTAAATAATTGCTTGATGATTATGTAGTAGCAGATTCTGTTGATTTTGTCAATAATTTTTTGAAAAATTTTTTATAAGGGCTGAAAATATAAAAAATATTGACATTAAGCCGGTTGCAGCCTATAATTTTTGTATATTTTGTATTATTAATTCTAAAATTTTTGCGTATGAATATTATTGAGATTTTAAAGTATGCTTTTATGGCAGCGTTTAACTGCATGCCGGTTAAAACTTTTCAGCAATTATGCGAGCGCTATGCGTATGGTTTTGATGAAAGCGTTGAACCGGTTATTGCTGATTATATCGCTTCTCATGTTTTGTCAAATACCAAGCGTTTTCAGTATGATAAAGGTTTGGCTTTTGACGCGGAGTTTTTTAAGGGCTCTAAGCTTGAAGTGGTATGCAATATGAAAAACAGCAAACTTTGGCGGCTTTTTTCAGAGAGTGTGGGCGAGCGCCCGCTGGCTGCACCGGAACAGTATGCTTTGGTTGAATATATGCCCGCCGAATATTTTTGCCGGATGTATAAGCATAAGGCCGGAAAAATTGACTGGTTCAGTTCCAAAGTCGCTCTTTATATGATACAAAACTACAAAAAGCATTATGACAAACTTGTTTGGTATGTGCAGAATTGTGCTTTGGGCAAAAATGAATTGTCAAATTTTTCGGATATGTTTGTGCGTGATGCCGAGCGATATAAGGATAAAGCAGAGCCGGAAAAAAGCTTCTGTGCCTTGATGCGTCAGTGGATGAGTGCAAATAACGCTCCGGAAGACAGCTTTAACAGCTATGGCAAAATGCTTGATTTCTGTTTAACTGAGATTGAACGTCTGGTTGATGAACAAATCGCCGGTTGAGCTAAAACAAAAAAAGCTTGAGATATTGTGTCTCAGGCTTTTTTTGTATGAAAAAGGCTTTGCAGATTTCTCTGAAAGCCTTTGAATGGTGGAGCTAAGGAGGATCGAACTCCTGACCTACAGATTGCGAACCTGTCGCTCTCCCAACTGAGCTATAACCCCAAAAGATAAAACAAGCATACAGCAATGCCTGTTTTATGCAGAATTACAATCTTACGACTGCGCCGCCCCAGGTAAAGCCTGCGCCCATGGCTGTCAAAACCAGCAAATCGCCTTTCTTTAAGCGTCCGGCAGCATGATTTTCTGACAAAGCCAGCGGAATGGAGGCAGCGGAAGTGTTGCCGTGGTGGTCTAAGGAAACAATCACTTTTTCTGACGGAATGCCTAAGCGTTCGCCCACGCTGTCAACAATGCGGATATTGGCTTGGTGCGGAATCAGCCAGTTAATTTCGTCTTTGTTTACACCGGCGTTTTTCATAGCTGTTTCAGCAGCTTCTGACAGGCAGACAACCGCATGTTTGAAAACTTCTTTGCCGTTCATGGTTACAAAGCCGCTGGATTGAGTCGTTGACGGGCCGCCGTTGGTTTTCAGGCTGTCATATTGGCTGCCGTCCGAATAAATGCAGGTGCTTAAAACACCGGTATCTGCGCTTGTGCCTTCGCCTTCTTTAGCACGCAAAACCACAGCTCCGGCGCCGTCGCCGAACAAAACGCAGGTGTTGCGGTCTGTCCAATCAACAATCTTAGATAAGCATTCAGCTCCGGCAACTACCGCAGTTTTTACCTGTCCCAAACGAATCATATTGTCTGCTAAAGTCAAAGCATATACAAAACCGGAGCAGGCGGCAGAAATGTCAAACGCGGGAACACCGGCTCTAAAACCTAAATTTGCAGCAATTTTTGTTGCTGTTGAAGGAGTTGTGTTGTCCGGAGTTATTGACGCCAAAATTAAAACATCTACATCAGACGGCTGCAAACCGGCGTCTTTAATGGCATTAGCCACAGCATTACCGGCAATAACCGATGTTGTCTCGTTTTCAACAATATGGCGGCTGACAATACCGGTGCGGGTTCTAATCCACTCGTCATTTGTTTCTACCATTTTTGACAAATCATCATTAGTCAGAACCTTGTTTGGAAGGTAGTGACCAAAACCAATCATCTCACTTCTAATAAGCATCGTATAAAATATCCTGAGAAAGTTCGTCCAAATCTACATTTTCAACTTCATCGCGAATGGTTTGAACAAAGTTTTGACGCACTAATTTTGCCGCATTGTCAATAGCATACGAATAGCCGACAGCATCTGTTCCGCCGTGGCTCTTTACGGATAAGCCGTTTAGTCCGACAAACATGGCGCCGTTATATTTGCGCGGATCCATAGTTTTTTTGAGCTTCCACATAACCGGCAGCAAAAACGGCAGGCCGATTTTGGCCCACAGCGAATCTTTAATGGCGCCTTTCAAAAGGCGGGCAACTAACTTGGCTGTTCCTTCCATGGTTTTTAGAGCGATGTTGCCGGTAAAACCATCGGAAACAATAACGTCAGCATAGCCTTCGCCGATTTGGTGCGGTTCAATGTAGCCGATAAAGTTCAAATCCAAGTGTGTGCTTTTTATCATTTTAGCGGCCTGATGGATTTCTTCTTTGCCCTTCATTTCTTCGGCGCCGATATTCAGCAAAGCGATTCGCGGACGGGCGATTCCCAAAGTGTGGCGGGCTAAAATGTTGCCGATAATGGCAAATTCGGCCAAATTGATGGCGCTGCATTCGGTATTTGCACCCAAATCAAGCATTACGCAGCGACCGGTGCGGTGCGGAATAGCCGTACAAATTGCCGGACGGTGGATGCGCTGAATGGTTTTCAAAATCATTTTTGAAATTGCCATCAAGGCTCCGGTGTTGCCGGCAGAAATAACAGCACTGGCTTCGCCGCGGCGAACCGCGTCAATAGCCATATACATACTGGTGTTTTTATTACGGATAACTTGAGAAGGTTTGTCCTCATTGCGAACTCGCTCGCTGGTGTGGATAACTTTGCAAAAACTCCGCAGCTGCGGAAACTTTTTGATGTCTTCTTCTATTTGCACTTCATCGCCAAACAACAGAAATTTAATATCCGGATTGTTTTTATGAGCGATTGCGATGCCTTCTACTACGACATGAGGGGAATTGTCTCCCCCCATTGCGTCTACAGATATGACCAGATTATTTTCAGACAAAACCTGCTCCATATTTTAGATTATAAAAATTATTTTGCTTCTTTATGAGCAATAACTTCCTTACCGTCATATTGGCCGCATTTAGGGCAAACATTATGAGGTCTTTTCAATTCGCCGCAATTAGGGCATTCTTGATAAGCATTAGATGTCAATGCATCATGAGAACGGCGCATATCGCGACGTGATTTAGATACTTTTTTCTTAGGTGTAGCCATTTCTTTATCTCTTTATTCAATTATTTAAAACATTTACACATTACATTCGCAGATTATTTAGCACAACTTTAAATAAAAAGCAAGCAAAATAAATGCTGCAAACGATTAAGTCCGTTTTTATATAACTTTTTGCGAATTTGCAAGCACTTTTTGCAAGTTGTTGCTTATTTTTTGAGTTTTGCCAGCACGGCAAACGGATTTTCTTTTTTAGGCTCTTCCAAATCGCAATACAGCGAACCGTCAAAAATTTCTCCGTCAGCCCTCGGATAATCTTCCAAATTCAGGGCAATCTGCTCAATCGCGATATCTGCCAAATTGATGCAGCCGTTTTCAATAATATCCGGCACTTCGTCTTCAATATTGCATTCCAGCTCTTTGATATCGTTATAAGTAGCACGGGTGTCAAAGTTCAGTTCAAACGGAACTTCATAGTCTTTTATAAAGTTATTGAGAGTAATCACGCTTTTGAGTTCTATTTTGGCAAAAACTTTGCCCCAAACGCGCAGATTGTTGGTGCGGTTGTTGAGCTTTAATAAAATTTCCGCTCTGAATTCATGCACTTTTTCCACCTGCAATATCTGAGTTATATCTTCAAGTTCAGCCGCATCGGCTTTGAGCTCGTATTTGTAGTCTGATTGTTTTAAATCCTCAATTTTAATCGGATATGAAAAATTTTTTTGCATTCTGAAATCCTTGTGTTATATATAGCTTAATGTAAAAATATAAGGATAATAAAATATGTCAATACGCAAAATGCTTTTTATGTTTGCTCTGCTGTTTGTTTCAGCCTGTTCAAACGATTGGTTTTTGGTGCATAACGGCAATATGCCCGTAAACGAAAAAATTGCCGATGTGCATTTGGGACAGAGCAAGCAGGATGTAATGAATATTTTGGGAGCTCCGAGCCTGACAACCGGCTTGAGCGATGACCATTGGATTTATATGGCTTCAACCATGAAAAAAGTGGCGTTTTTCCGTCCGGAAGAATTGGATAGGAAAGTATTGGCTATTACCTTTGACGATGGGCAAATCAGCAAAATAGAAAAACTGACTTTGGCAGACGGCAACAATCTGAAAGTGGATACCGATATTACGGAATCTACCGAGCAGGAACAAGGATTTTTCCGTAAATATTTCGGCGGCGTAGGTTCATATATGCCGTTCGGCAGCACAAATTCCGGAAAGGGACTCTGAGATGATTGAAAATTTACCGGTAAAACTAAATAGAATTTTAGCAAATTTCGGAATTATGGGCGGCTCTGTCGGACAAATAAGCGATGGTCCGCTGGTTACGGATGTTGAATATAAACTGCCGGAAGGGACTCCTTTCAGCCGCATTCAAAAGTTTGAGCGTGATATCGGGCGCGAACTGGGTGTAACCGGCGTGCGCATTTCCGAAATTCCTAATTCGGTGTATATTCAAATTGAAGTGCCGCAAGCCGAACCGCAGTCAGTAGCTTTTGATCCGATTTTATATTCTGCCGAATTTTTGAAAGCCAACTACGCGCTGCCGATTTGCCTCGGTGTGGATATGCGCGGCAATCCGGTAATGAAAGACCTGTCTAAAATGCCGCATTTGCTGGTGGCGGGAACAACCGGTTCCGGCAAGTCTGTGGGGCTGAACTCTTTTATTGTGTCGCTGATACATAAAAAAACACCGCAGGAATTGAAGTTTGTTTTGATAGACCCGAAACGTATTGAGTTCAGTGTTTATAATAATCAAAAATATATGCTGCGTCCGGTAATTACCGATATGAATATTGCCAGTATCTGCCTGAGTCAGCTGGTGGGAGAAATGAACAACCGCTATGCTTTGTTTGAGCAGCAGACAGTCCGCAATATTGCCGAATATAATGAAAAAGCCGGCGCAAAGCTGCCGTATATTGTTTGCGTGATTGATGAGTTTGCCGATATGGTGATGTTTGATAAAACCGTTGAACAGCAGGTGCAGATTTTGGCGCAGAAATCCCGCGCCGCCGGCATACACTTGATTATAGCCACGCAGCGTCCGTCTGTTGACGTGATTACCGGCAGCTTGAAAGCAAATCTACCGACCAGACTTTCTTATAAAGTAGCCAGTCCGGCAGATTCTATGACTATCTTGAACACCACCGGCGCCGAAACTCTAATCGGCCGCGGAGACTCTTTGTTTTTGGAAGAAAACGGCACATTAACCCGTATTTTGGGCGCCTATATCAAAGATTCCGATATTGAAAACGCCTTGCAGCCTTATCGCTGCCAAATGCCGAAACAGACCACAGCCTACGAATTGGAACAGGCTAAATCTGCCGAGCAAAAAGAGGAACAGAAAAAGGCGGCAACCGAGAAAAAATCCGGCGGATTTTTTGTTTGGATCTGCGATATGTGGAATCGCTTAGGCGTCCGCAACCAAACCAAAATTATCAAGGCTGTATTTTCTTTTGCTTTGGGAATGCTGAGCGTTAAAACAAGTTCACGCACCACTACACGCCGCCGGAGTTGATTTCAGCAATGTCCGGTAATATTTACGAATCTATCCAGAGGAATATTGGCTTCGTCTAATGCGCGCTGCCATTTTTCCTCATCCGGCGTGCGGAATAAAATGTCTTTGTCGGCGTTGATAACCAGCCAGTCGTTATCATAAATTTCGGCTTCCAGCTGGCGCGGCTGCCAAAAAGAATAGCCCAGCGCCACCAGTTTTTCTTTCGGGCCGTGTCCAAAAGCGATATCCGAGATAATTTCCGAAGTTGAAGAAACCGCCAAACCATCGGAAACCGTAACCGTGCCGTCACGCATATAGTCGGTGGTGTGCAGCACCATGCCGCGCACTTGTTCCAGCGGCCCGCCGGTATAAAGATTGACTTCATTTAATTTTTCATAGTTTTTGACCGGCAGCTGAAAAGTCAAATCGGAAAACGTAAATTTATCCATGCGCTTGTTGATAATCAGCCCCATGGCGCCGTTGCTGCTGTGCGAGCAAATATAAACAACCGAACGGGAAAAACAGTCGCTGCCGTCCAAACTCGGCATAGCTACCAAAAATTTGCCCGTGAGAGCATATCTGTTGTCAAAACTGCTTGTAATTTCATCCGTCATCGTTATATCTGCCAAATATATTATTATTTACATTTTATAATTTTAGTTTATCATAAAATTTGCAAATTTAAACATTTAAATAAGTCGCACATCATGAAAAAACTATTAACTTATATAATTTTTTTAATTTTCGTTTTCAAGAGCTTTGCCGCTTATACGGCCGAGCCGCAGCTGCCGGATGACTTTAAGGGGCTGAATATGCGCGAGCGTCTGGCTGAACTTGCTGATGATGAAAGAGCCGAGCTCCCTTTGCTGCAAAGAATTTTGATTATGTATGAAATCGGAAATTATTTTAATAATAAGTATCCGAATAATGAAGTTTATGATGAAGATTTTGATGAAAATCTGAAGCCTTTTTTCCCGGACGCCGATGAATATCAGCTGCGTAAATACACAAATTTGCTGCGCTCCGGTATAACCATATATCGGCTGGGGCGTTTTGTTTATAATAAATATGTAACGCAAAAACTGGTGCCGGCGGCTTATCGGCAAGTGCATTCCGAAAGTGATTTCGACCATCCGGATGAGGTTAAGTATCAGGAAGCTCCGGTCGGAGAATTTGTAAAAGTTTATAACTTCAAAAAATTTTTGACCTACAGCCATAATCCGGAAGAGCGTAAAGCGATTGAAGATTATAAAAAGCTTCAGACTTCAAAAGATGATGTTTATGCTCAGTTTGAATATGCTTTGACGCATATTGAATGGAAAAAGCTGCTGCTGTACGGCGAAAAATATAAAAACCCGCTGCTTTCGGATTTTGGGGTTGGAGAATATTTGGAAGGTTTGGATGTCAGAGTAAGGCTGCTGTCAGACGCTACTACGATTAACGGGCAGAAAGAGTTTTATGCCGGACTGCAAATCAATACGGAAAATAATAAGTTTGTGCTGGCAAATAATTTGGCCAATGATATGCAAAAGCCGCGGATAGATTTGCAGAAATCCGAAAATCTGGAAAGCTATCAGGTTTTGTATCCGGCGCCGCAGAATTCTGTTTCTTTTCCGTTTGCCTACAAATATTTCGGCAATTTTCTCATTCCGATAAAAGTAACGGTAAAAAATCCGGATGAGCCGCTGCTGCTGAATGCTAAAGTAAATATGACGGTATGCGACGGAGCTTTGGCTTGTCTGGAGCAGAGTTTTGAACCAAAGCTGATTGTTTTGACCGGAAAGGATTTTTCATTTACCAACGGCTATCAAAATTTCTTTCAGCAAAACATAAATATGCTGCCGAATAACGAATCAGAAAAGCTTAAATTAGAAAAATTTGTGGTTGATAAAGATGCAGACGGCGAATCCCTGCGGCTGGAATTTGAGCTGAACGGCAGTATGGAAAGCTTTAATATTTTTATTGAAGACACAGACGGATATAATTTATTTTCGGCTCCGTTTATCAGTATGCAGGACAATAAAATTTTTGTCCGCTTTGAGCCGCTGGATAAGCATGCAAAACTGGGAAATACCGAATATATAATCACAGCTGTGCTGAACGGTTATGATGCTTACCGCACCACCAGACTGGTGGCGCCGGCGGCATTATTTGATACCGAAACGGCTTCTTTGAGCTTGGGACTGCTGTTGCTGGCGGTTTTGGGTGGTTTTATTCTTAATTTTATGCCGTGTGTGTTTCCGGTTTTGTCGCTGAAAATCATCAGCTTGAGCCGGGCGCAGGCAATGCAGCAAAGACGTCTGAAAAAATCGCTGTTTATCACGGTATGCGGCATTTTCAGCGGATTTACAATTTTGATTTTGATGCTGCTGGCGGCTAAGTTTGCCGGATATTCTTTAGGCTGGGGCATGCAATATCAAAATATGACATTTTTAGTTATAATGTCGTTTGCTTTGGCCGGTTTTATGCTGATTTTGCCAAGGCTGCAAAGTTCTAAGCTGCAAAATATCAGTGTTTCGCAAGAAAAAAAGCTGGGCTTTTTAATAGGAAATCTGATTGTGCTGCTGTCTACGCCGTGCACGGGGCCGTATCTGGCAACGGCTGTCGGTTTTGCTCTGGGCGGCAGCTATGCCGATATTATCAAGATAATGTATGCGGTGGCTTTGGGCTTGAGTATTCCGTATCTGCTTGCCTTGGCGGTAAAAAATCCGGAAACATTGCTGCCAAAGCCCGGAAATTGGCTGAATGTGCTGCAAAGTGGAATGCAGCTGATGCTGTTTTTGACTATTTGCTGGTTTGTTGTGCTGATTTATAATCAAACCGGTTTGAGCTGCGTGCTGATTTTAGCCGTGTTCTTGCTGGTATTTTGCGGAGTATTTGCCTTATACCGCCGTTTTATGGATTATTTGGACGGAGTTTTTGATGAAAGCGTAACGCTGGAAGTTATTGAGCGCCTGCGCAGAATCAGCCGGATAGCAATGTGCGGATTGTTTGCGGTTTTGGTTGCCGTAATGTCGTTTTATGCCGAAAATTCGCATCAGCATAATTTGCTGAAAAATGCCGAAACAAGGCAGACATTTCTAGATAAAAAAATGATTGCCGAAAAACTGGGAGCAGGGCGTTCAGTGCTGTTGGAAATCGGGGCAGATTGGTGCTTGACCTGCCATTATAACGGCGTTATGACGCTGACGGATAAAAATTTGAAGATTTGGAATGAAATCTATAATATGGACTTTGTGAAAGTCGACTGGACCAATTATAATAAAGAGGTTTTGGACTTTATGGCTAAATACGGCCGCAAAGGATTGCCGTTTTATATTCTGTATACGCCGCTGATGCGCGATGGCTTGGTGCTGCCGGAAATTTTCTCAAGCCGGGAGCTGGAAAATATTTTGCAGACTTCGGCGCTGCGATAAGGAGCCGGCAGATAAGTTTACATACGGCTGTTTTGGGCTTTTTGAGCAACAGCTTGGCTTTGCTGAAAATCTTTGGCTTGAGCGTAATAAGTATTATTGCCGCCGAGGTTGGCAAATTCAATAACTCTTTTATCTCCGCCGAACCAAGCGTATTTAGGAGCTTTGGCCGCAGACGGCGCGGTTTGGCAATGCTTTTTGAAATTGTTGACGGTTTGGGCGTCTTTTTTCAAAACCGTATAGCTGCCTTTTGCATTTTTTTTCAGAACATCGGTCACTTTTAAGCCGCGCTGGCCGCCGACATAGAAAGCGTTTATATCCGCAGGCTTCAGATAGCCCATATAAGTATAGAGCTCGGCGGCGCGGCGAATGGCTAAATGATCAACGAATTTTTCTTTTTTGGTAGAAACTCTTTGCATAAAATATTTTTCAACCGCGGCTTTATCGTTTTTGTTAATCGCTTCAGCCAGCGGCGATTTTTTGCCGTTTGTGCCCAATACATTAGTGCCGCAGTTATAACACAGGCTGACAATAGCCGCTGTTTCATTCGGCGATAATTTGCGTGTAATGTATTTATCCATGTCCGGGTATACTTCTCTTTCAAGATGAGAAGACACATAGTTATAAACTTGAGCATTATTTATAAGACGGTCGCGGTTAGTCACTCTTTCTCCGCTTGGCCGCTTGGTGTTGCCGATGCCGACAGTCCAGATTCCGACACGGTCTTGATAGGCTTTGCGGGCACAGCCTTCATAAAACACCAGCTGCTGCATTATTTGGCTTTCGGCCGGACGGTATTTGGCATATTTATCGGTTTTGACCGTGATTTCTTTTTTATTCGGGGCTGCCGATTTTGCAGCTGCAGCCTGAGCCTGCAACGAAGCCGCAGGCGATAAAGCAACGGACGAAGCCAGCAGCGCCGTTGCAAAACTGCTTTTCCGGGCGGAATTTTTGGTTTTATCATTTTCTAATTCGTTGGTCATTTTATCCTCCGTATGCCTTATATTTTTATTATAGCGCATGAACGGATTAAGGTCAATCAAATTATACAAAAAACAAAAAATTGAGGCTTTTTTGACAATAACATATCTTGACAAGCAAAATACTTATTTATATACCTCAATAAATAAGATGTTATATGGAGAAATAATATGCTGAAAAAACTTATTTTGCTGTTGGCTGTTGCCGGTATTGCCTCCGGCAGCTGGTATGGTTGGCAGGAGTACAGCGCCAATCGGGAAAGTGTTTTGAAAAGCCATATCGAAAAAGACTTTTCTTTTGACAGCGTTGTGCGCAAAGCTCAAAAATTGGCCGGCGAGCCGTATCAAATGCCGGATACCGCACTGCCGGAGGAGCTGAACAATTTAAGTTATGACGGGTATCGCGATATTCGTTTTGTGCGTGAAAACGGTCCGTGGTATAATCAGAATCTGCCTTATGAAATTCAATTTTTCCATCTGGGCAATATTTTTCAGATTTCCGTGCCGATTAACGAGGTTATAGACGGCGTTTCGCAAAGCATTAAATATTCCAGCAAATTCTTTGACTACGGCAAAAATAATCTGCATACCGAACAGTTTGAAAATCTGGGCTATGCCGGTTTCAGAATCCACAGTCCGCTCAATACCTCGGCTTATTTTGACGAGCTGGTGACATTTTTGGGTGCCAGCTATTTCCGCGGCTTGGCAAAGGGGCAGAAATACGGGCTTTCGGCTCGCGGATTGGCGATTGATACGGCGGAAATGACCGGCGAGGAATTTCCGGTATTCAAAGAATTTTGGGTGGAAAAGCCAAAGCCTAAAGATAAGTTTATCAAACTTTATGCGCTGCTGGACAGCAAGAGCGTGAGCGGCGCTTATAGCTTTAAGATTATTCCGGGGACAAACACCATTATGGACATTGAAGCCCGCCTGTTTGCCCGCGAGGATATCAAAAAAATCGGCATTGCTCCGCTTACATCTATGTTTTTGTTCGGCGAAAACAACAAGCATGAGTTTGACGACTATCGGCCGGAAGTGCATGACAGCGACGGTTTGCTGATTCACAACGGCAATGACGAATGGCTGTGGCGTCCGCTGGATAACTCTAAACATCTGCGCATCAGCTCGTTTATGGATAACAATCCGAAAGGCTTCGGTTTGCTGCAGCGTGACCGCGATATCAAAAATTATTTGGATTTTGAGGCCAATTATCAGGAGCGCCCGAGCGCTTGGGTAGAGCCTTTAGCCGAGTGGGGCAAAGGTTTTGTACAGCTGGTGGAAATTCCGTCTTTGCAGGAAATTCATGATAATATTGTGGCTTACTGGGTGCCGGAACAGCAGATAAAAGCAGGCGGAGAATATGATTTTTCATACCGTCTGATTTGGCTGAATGAAGTTATGAAAGAGCGTGAATTGGCCGCTGTTGTGGCAACTCGCACCGGTGTCGGCGGTGTTTCCGGCATCAATTCGGATAATACAGACCGTAAGTTTGCGATTGATTTTGCCGGCAAAGGTTTGAATGCAGAATTTGCCGAAAATAATATCAAGCCGCAGGTTTCGGTAATTAAAGGTAAAATTAACGGCGTCAGCAGTATATACAATCCTGTTACCAAGGGAATTACCGTTTATGTTGATTATCAGCCGGAAGACGGCGATGAAATCCGCGTGCTGCTGACAAAAGATGAAAAACCGATTTCTGAAGTATGGAGTTATCAATGGTTAAACTAAAAGTTCAGAGCGCCGAAGATATTGTCGCTGCATATCTGGCTTGTTTGGGCTTGAAAAAAAATGAAGCTCAGCAAGTGCTTGAAGCCTATCCGCAGCTGGCGGAATCCGGCAATATCATGGCGGAGCTGGATGATATAATATATCAGAAAGCTAAGCCTATTTATAAGCTGAAAATGGCAAAAACTCAGCTTGTTGCCGTCTATAAAGCCGCATTTGCGGATACCGGAGCCGCTAAAAAATACGGAGCGGAAGCTTTGCTGCCGGAATTTGATGATAAAGATTTTGCAGGGGCGATGCGGCAGGCTTATATTGAAGCAGCTCCATCGTATAAGCTGACCGAAATGCCGACACAGAAAATTGAAACAATTCAGCTGCACAAACATAAATCCAAGGGAGAAAAAAAGTGATGAAAACCCGTCCTATCAGTCCGGCGCAAATCACCTTTCGCCGTGTTTTGATTTTTGGCTTGATGATTTTAACGACAACGTTTTTGACTTTTAAATGGGCTGTTTCGATGCCGACCGATGCCAATATGTTTGCGCGCGTGGTTATGACCGTGTTGTTTGTGCTGACAACAGGCTGGATTGCTTTGTTTTTCTGGGCGAGTATTTTCGGCTTTTTTGAACTGCTTGCCGGCAAGACTATGCCGGGGATTATTTGGCCGGAAAAGAAAACTCCGCTTAAGACCAAAACCGCTATCTTGATGCCGATATATAATGAGGAATGCGACATGGTTTATGCCCGTTTGCTGGCGATTGCCGATAGTTTGGTAAAAACAGGGCAGGCGCAGGCCTATGATATGTTTGTGCTGAGCGATACTACAAATCCGAAAATTTGGGTCGAAGAAGAAAACGGCTGGATTAACACTAAAAAACTGATGCCGAAAGAAATAAACCTGTATTACCGCCGCCGTCCGCAGAATGTGGCGCGCAAAAGCGGAAATATTGAAGATTTCTGCCACAAATGGGGTGCGCTCTATGACTTTATGGTGGTGCTGGATGCCGATAGTTTGCTGGAAGGCAAAACCATTGTGGAAATGTCGCGGCTGATGGAAATCAATACCGATACCGGCATTATTCAGGCTCCTCCGCAATGTATTAACAGCCATTCGCTGTTTGCCCGCGTGCAGCAGTTTGCCGGCAAGGTTTACGGCAATATCGTTTCGGCCGGTTTGTGCTATTGGCAGGTGCATGACAGCAACTACTGGGGACACAACGCCATTATCCGCGTCAAAGCATTTATGGAATGCTGCGGGCTGCCGGTTCTGAAGGGGCCTAAACCGTTCGGCGGCCATATTTTGAGCCATGATTTTGTGGAAGCGGCGCTGATTCGCCGCGGCGGCTGGTATGCTTGGCTGCTGCCGGAATTGGGCGGAAGCTATGAAGAATGCCCGCCGACCATGATAGATTTTGCCACCCGCGATCGCCGTTGGTGCCAAGGCAATATTCAGCACTTGGAAATTTTGGTGTCAAAGCATATTCATCCGATTAGCCGCATTCATTTTACTATCGGCATTATGTCTTATCTGTCATCGCCGCTGTGGTTTATCTTTTTGGTGGCCGGAATTTTAGTGGCGCTGGGACATGTTTATTTTCCGCCGGAATATTTCTCTAATGAGCAGTCATTGTTCCCGAATTGGCCGATTTTTGATAAAATGGGAACAATCACGCTGTTTTTGATTTCTATGTTTATGCTGATTTTCCCTAAGTTTTTGGGTATGATTATTTATCTGAAAAACAACAAATTCAAAAACATCGGCGGCTTTTTCGGCACCGTGAAAAGCGTGCTGGCCGAGATTGTCTTTTCAGCTTTGATTGCGCCGGTCATGATGGTTTTCCAAACCAAATTTGTCTGGGAGATTTTAACCGGTCAGGACGTGGGCTGGAACACGCAGAGCCGCGACGGCTACACCACTTGGAAAGAAGCTTTTGAACGCCATATCGGACATACTATTTTAGGCGTGCTGACAACTTATGTGGTATATACTCAGCTGCCGGCGCTGTTTTATTGGATGCTGCCGGTAACCTTGGGGCTGATGCTTTCCATTCCGCTTTCGGTGCTGTCTTCATACGAGGGATTGGGGCGCTTTGCCTTTAAGCATAACTGGTTTGTGATTCCGGAAGAAAAGCATGCGCCGGAAATTACCGTAACCGTACAGAAAGAAGCTCCGGTTTTGCAAAAGCAAAGCAAAAAGCGCGGAGTTTTGGATGTAATAGAAGATAATTATCTGCTGCAAATTCATACGCTGATGCTGGAGGTCAACGGACCGGCTCCGGATTTCGGCAAGTCGGTTTTGAACGAAGCACGCATAAAGCTGGATAACTATCTGCATTACGGCAAGGAACCGGATTTCAGCCGCGAAGAAGAAATTGCCCTGTTATACGAGCCGGCAATTTTGGAAGAAGCCAGTTTGGAACTGAAATTAAAGTAAAAAATAAAGACCGGAGATTCTAACCGTCCGCATAAAGGAGAATAATATGGAAAAGCCTGAAACAGAATTAGAAGTATTTTCAGCCTTGTCTTTGCTGGAATATGTGCGGCTGATGACGGCGGCGCACTATATCAATATGGGGGCGGATTCCGGGGCGGCGCGTTTTGCGATTTCGCCCGAGGATTTTGCCAAAATGGATGCCGAGCCTCTGAAAACGCCGCTCATCGGGCTGTCGCTGAATTATAAACCCGATGAAAAAATTTTGGAAGTGATGGCGGATGAGGCTTTTTTGCATTTGTATGAAAATAAAATTATGAATGAAGTGGCGCGGGTGTTTGCCGTAAACTATAAAAACCGCTACGCTTCAAGAATTATGGCTGAAAATGTATGAAGAACTTTTTGCCGCATTAGCTAAATCCGCATTCCGCAGCCGATTTCATCTGAAAGGCAAAGACTTGGAATATGCCAAAGAAAAAGGCTGCGGGGTTTTGCGCCGCCATGCCGCCGATTTTGTGCGTAAACGCTTGGCGGCTCCGGCAAGTCTGATGAAAAATGACGGCAAGCAGACGCCGATGCGCGGACATCCGGTGTTTGTGGCGCAGCACGCCTGTGCCTGCTGCTGCCGGCAATGTTTGTACAAGTGGCACCGCATAGAGCCTGAGCATTGGCTGAGTGAGGCCGAACAAGCTTATATCACAGACGTTTTAATGACCTGGATTGAAAAAGAGCTGAAAAACGCAAAACAGCCGCCTTATTGCTAAGACGGCTGTTTAATTTTATTATCCTTCTTTTTGGATTTGTTCATAAAGCTGCTCGAGCTCTGAAAGATGTTCAGCCCCGAGATTCAAGCCTTTCTGCCAAAAATCAGGCTTTGAAGCGTCAACGCCGAAATGCGCCAAGGCTTCGCGGTAATTTTCCACACCTCCGTTACGCAGCATTTGCATGTATTTTTCCGCAAAGTTATCGACTGTTCCTTTTTGGTAAATCTCGTACAGCGTATTGACTACGCAGCAAGCAAAGCAATAGGAATAGACGTAGAACGGATATTGGAAAAAGTGCAAAATTCCGGCCCACATCGGTGCCAAATTGGAAGTATCAACGCTTTCGCCCAAATAGGCTTTCATTGAGCTCAGCCACAATTTTTCGAGCTTGGCGGTAGAAATTTCTCCATTCAAGCGTTTTGTGGCGGCATAGCTTTCAAAGCAATGAAAAGCAATCTGCCGATAAGCCGTGGCAATCATATCTTCAAGATGTTCTGCCAGCAGACAAAAGCGCTCTTTAGGCGTTTTAGCCTTTTTCAGCAGCAAATTGAAAACCAGCTGCTCGGCAAAAATCGAAGCGGTTTCGGCTTGAGCGCAGGCTTTTCGGCGTCCGAGTTCGCCTTGCTCTTTGCTGAGATATTCATGCACGGCGTGTCCAAGCTCATGCGCCATGGTAATAACGCTGCCGGTAGAACCGGTAAAGTTCAAAAATACCATCGGCATGGCATCTCCGGCCATTTCCATGCAATAAGCGCCGCTGTCTTTGCCTTTGCAAGGGCAGTAGTCTATCAAATCCTCATCAAAGAATCGCTGTGCAATACTTGCAAATTCCGGCGAAAAAGCGTTAAACGCTTCCAAAACCAAATCCTTGGCTTGCTCAATGGTGTAGGTTTCTTCCTTTACATCGGCAGCAAACGGATACGGAGCATTTCTGTCCCAGTACGAAATTTGCTCAACCCCGAAAGCTTTGGCTTTCAGTTTGTAATAACGCTGCGGAACAGTGTTGTTGTAGAGCACGGTGTCAACCAAATTATCCAAATCTTCGGCCTCAATGTTGTTTTCCAACACCGATGGTTCTTCCGGATAGCTGTAGTTGTGCCACTGATTGTCAATCTGACGGCTGCGCATCAAAGCGTTATATATCAAACCAAAGGTCGGGCGTTTTTTGGCATACTCTTTAGAAAGAGCCTTGCCGGCTTCTTTGCGGAGCTTAGCATCGCCTGAGCTCATCAGCGCCAAAGCGTCGCCTTCCGAATACTTTTGGCCTTTGACTTTGAAAGTCATCGCCGCACGGGTTTCATCATAAAGACGAATCCAATACTGAGTGATACTGCTTTCATCTTCAAACAGCTGTTGAATTTTAGCGTCAACAGTATGTTTTTTGAAGCGGCGCAGCTGTTTCAGCCAAACAAAAGTACCGGTCGGCAAAACAGACTTCAGCTCATCGAGATTGATATTTTCGCCGGTTTTGAGCCAGTTCACAAAAAATACCAGCTGCTTGTCAAATGAACTTATCTGGTCGCAGACGTTTTGATAGAACGTTGAAACAGAATTGTTGTTCAAATTTGTTGAATGCAGCAGATAGGCATAATCGTTGACCCGTCCGGCGCCAATCAGCAGATCAATATAGCGTTTCAGCGCTACGTCAATAGCTGTAGCCGACAATGAAGCTAAACGATACTCATAAAAAACTTTAAAGTCTTTTACTTGATGCATTACTTCAGCCATAGCCTTTTTAGCTTCGGTCTTAGAAGCGAAAACCACGTTTAAATTCCAATTAACATTCATAATGATAAAAATTTAAAAATAAAACATAAAAAAATTTTGTAAGCTTGAAAGTATCGCATTTTTTGTCTAAAGTCAAGTTTTATAAACAAAAAAAATGTAAATAACCGCGGGCTAGGGCAAAAAATGCAGTTTTATTGACTTGGTTAGTTACTTGTTGCACCCAGATTACCGGAATAAATCAGGTAATGACAGAGAACAGACGAGGGGCTATACTATTTGC
>CAVGVF010000029.1:7152-18517 GCA_963632615.1 uncultured Eubacteriales bacterium | reverse complement strand
CCATAATACACTTTGTTATTATCACTGATATATTCAAGGTTTTCTGTATTTATATTTTTAGGTAATTCAACATCTCCAAATACACGAATTTGACCGCTTAATTTTAAATTTTTTACATGTGATAAATCAATATTGCTTAAGTTAGCATTGTTAATTTCTAGATGTTCTACTGAACCGAAATCTTTATTTTTGCCAAGCACTACACCTTCGCCAAGTTTGACATTCGCAGGGAATTTTATGCTTTCAACTTTAGATAAATTCATGTTGTGTAGTTCTAGATTTTGTATATTACTAAAATCAATATTTCCTCCTAACTTTGTATAATGTCCGAATTTTACATTAGTGGGAAATTTTATACTTTCAATGTTAGATAAGTCAACATTGCCGAATTCTAGACTTTTTATAGCTCTTAAATCTATGTTTTCTCCGTCAAAATAACCATTGAGCTTTACGTTATCTGGGAATATTATATTTTCTGTTTTAGATAAGTCTATACTATCAAATTCTAGATTTTTTATTGTGCTTAAATCTGTATTTTTCCCAAATTCAGTAGACAGACCGCTAATTTTAACAGTTTCAGGAAATTTTAAATTTTTGACTGCTGATATATCTACATCATCAAGTTCTAGATTTTTAGCTTTACTACAATCAATATCTTCAGGTAGTTTGGTTGAAGAATTACTGATTTTTACATCCCCGGTAGGTTTAAGATTTTTGATTGTTGATATATCAGCACCATTAACTTCCAGGTTTTTAACTTCTCTGCCATCAATGTCTTCAGGTAGTTTAGTAATAATATTTCCGGTAATTTTAACAGTTTCAGGAAGTTTTAAATGTTTGATTGTGGATATATCTGCATTGTTGATTTCTAAATTTTTAGTAGCATTAAAGTCAATATTGTTCAGTTTTACTAAGCCTCTAAACACAGTTGTTTCTGGCATCAATATTTTTTTATCAGAAACGTCAATATTTTCAAATTCACTTCTGCTTAGTTCGTGCAAGTCTAGAGTATCGCTAGCTGTTGTTTTTTGATATGTAGAAATTTCATTTTTATCTAGAGCTTTAATTTGATTATCTGTTCTCTTTTTTTCAAACTCTGTTCCCATTCTTAAGTGAGTTTCATGTAATTGAGTAAAATCCTCCCATTCTTTACTAATGTATTTTCCATTATCATCGGTAATTTTAGTGACTCTGTCTCCAACGACCAGATATATATTTTTTAAAGGGTTTTTATTTTCAAATATTGGAGTTTCATATTGATCCAAAAGAGAACTACTTTGAATAGCTGCTGATTCAATTCCGTAATCATGATAATATCTTTGATCATCAGATATTTTAAATTCATATATAAAACCATATTTTGTATTATTTACAGGTTTATAGGTGGCACCCAAACCTGTAGCATAACCTTGTGCTACAGACATAGAAGGTGAAGCATAAGCAACGTCTTTTGCTCTTACAGATGCTACAACCGCAAAGGGATTACTGCCTAAAGTTCCCCCCTATATATAGAAGTACCTTCGGCATATTTACTAGATACATCTATAGACGGTAATTGTTGGCTTTCTTCAAGTTGCTTTGCTATAAACTCATCTGCAGATATTCCTCTGTCATTTAGCATTTTTTGAGATTGAGGGTTATTTTTAATTTCATCATTTATATCTATTACTCTACCTGTAAAATTAGAAGATTTACATAAAGATCCTTTCGTTTTAGGCAGTATAAAACCGACTTCACTAACACCGGATTGTTTTTGAATATCGTAAATATCTACTGTTGCTCTAAGAGCTTCTTCCGGAGATAAAAAAGGTGTTTGTATACCACTTTGGTCTATTATAAATTTATTAGGATCACTGCAGGCCTCAGAAGATGTATCTACAATATCAATACCTTGAGATTTATAAATCTTTTGCAGAGCTGAAACATCTTCATTTGAAAATTTCTTTTCGGTAGCATCTTTAGAGATAGTTTGACTATCTTTGGTTGTTATGCCAATAGAAACAGAAGTAGGCCTGTCTAAACCTAAAAAGTGATTGTTAATATACGGCTTTAATTTTTCACTATAGCGAGAATGTGAGATAATTTCATCTATAGCTTCTTGTGTTAGAGGAGTATATTTGGTTACTTCTTCGCTCATATTGCTCTCCAGATTTATAATATGATAGCTTAATTATTTTTTATCGTTCGTTAGATTTTTCTAGTTTAATTGCCGGAGTACTTTTTTGTGGTGTGATTACTTTTTGGTAAATTTCGGTAAATTGAGCATTCATTTCATCTAAAAGCTTTTCACAATCTTCCATTTTGTTACCTTTTTTTATTTCTGAACTGAACCATTTAGGCAAGTTTGAAATTTCAACTTGTTGTTTTCCTCCATATCCGTTTTGCACATATTTGAAATCAAGTCCGCTTTTGTGGGTGGCGGATTTGTTTTTAGCGTCAATTTTCCAATCATCTATAAAATCTTTTAACTCTGCCATTTTTTGTTCTCCTAAACAGTAAAATACTACTTTTATCTTATCAGATAGTCTATGAAGTTGCAAGCGTTTTCGGAAACGGGGACGGGATTTGTCATATTTTTGTAACAAATCTGCGGTAGCGGGTTAAAATGCTTGACAAGTGATTATTTAAATTATATGTAGCCTTAAAATGTTTTGTAATCCTCATCGGAGGGCAAAAGCCGGATAAGGTGACTGGGTAAAACCAATTATTATGCCGGCTTTTTTTGTGTTTAAATTAACTTTAACTTATGGTGATTTTATGAACTTTGGAACAGAAAAAATTTCAACGTTATTTAAAAAAATTTTTATTCCGACTTTGCTGGGGATGATCAGCATGAGCGCCATTACTGCCATTGACGGTATGTTTGTGGGGCACAGCGTGGGCAGCGACGGCATTGCCGCCATCAACATCACGGCGCCGCTGTTTATGATTTTTACCGGTATCGGGCTGATGTCCGGCATCGGCAGCTCGGTTATTGCTTCGGTGGCGCTGGCAAAAGGCAAAATCAAACTGGCGCGCCTGAACGTTTCGCAATCTCTGCTGTTTCTTTCTATTTTTGCCGTAATCCTTTCGGCGCTGATGTTTGTATTTCCGTGCAAAACCGCTTATTTGCTGGGCTCTTCCGAATATCTGCTGGATTATGTAAAAACTTATCTTTTGTGGATTTTGCCGTCTTTTTTGTTTTTGATGTGGTCGCTGCTGGGGCTGTTTATGATCCGCTTGGACGGCGCGCCTAAGCTGGCAATGTGGATTACCATTATAGAATCTATCGCCAACACCTTTTTAGACTGGCTGTTTATGTTTCCGTTCGGCTGGGGGCTGATGGGCGCGGCGCTTGCCTCCACGCTGGCTACGGTTATCGGCGGCGTTTTGGTGCTGGGCTATTTGCTCTATAGGGCTAAAACTCTGCGCCTTTATCCGATAAAAATCGGGCTGCGCGGCTTTTCGCTGTTTTTTAAGGGGATTGCCAATCAGTGCCGAATCGGCTCATCGGCAATGCTGGGCGAGGCGACAATGGCGGTTTTGATGTTTGTCGGCAACCATATTTTTATGCAATATTTGGGCGATAACGGAGTAGGGGCGTTCGGCGTTTGCTGTTACTATGCGCCGTTTGTGTTTATGGTGGGCAATGCCATCGCGCAGTCCGCGCAGCCGATTATCAGCTATAATTTCGGCTTGGGCAGTTTTGAGCGCGTGAAAGAGGCCGTTAAAATCGCTTTGAGCACGGCGCTGGGGTTTGGTATTGTCACAACCTTTATTTTCAGCGTGTTTCCGCATTTTTTGGTCGGATTGTTTCTGCAAAATGAAAATCCGGCGGCTAAATTGGCAGTGCAGGGCTTTCCGTATTTTGCAATCGGATTCAGCTTTTTTATTCTGAATCTGACGGTAATCGGCTATTTTCAAAGCTTGGAGCGCATTAAACCGGCAACGTTTTTTGCTTTGCTGCGCGGCTGCGTGTTTTTGATTCCGGCCTTTATCTTTTTGCCGAAAATTTTAGGGATTGAGGGAATCTGGCTGGCAATGCCATGTTCGGAAATTTTGACTTTTTCGGTTATAATTGCTTTTTATGCACTGCAAAAGAAATGCTCCGTAAAAAAACAGTCTTGAGTTCAAACTCAAGACTGTTTTTTTACATTAGCGCAAAGCCAATAAAACATTACCGGCGTCATCCCATTCGCTGTACCAGATAACTTCGCCGAGGTTGGTGCATAAATTGTACTTGAAATGATTAGCCTGTTTGGCATCTTTGCCTGTATATATCCACATCAAGCCAACTTCCAAAGGAAAATCACCGGCAATCAGGCGCATCTTTGAAATGGCATCCCAGCAATATAAAACTTCTTTATATTCCTTAGGAGAAAGAAAACGAGCCTGACATTTTTTTGCTAATTTCTGAGCTGCTGCCAAGTCATAGCCGCGTCCTCCGCCAATCATTTCATGCAAAACCAGAGTCGGAGTAAGGCGAATTCCCAAATAAGGAATATTTCGTCTTTCCCATTTTTTGCTCTCAAATCCGTCCGCCCAAACATAAGCCAAATTCTGCTTGATTTTTTCCAGACGCTCTTCTTCGCTCAAACCGATGTATAAACGAGGGTTCGGCGTAAGGTCAATTTCGGCGTCCGGATAGGCATGCACAGGCTTGCAGCCGGCAACACTGGAAGGTTCTTTGAGAGAAACAATGAACTTGCCTAAATATAAAGGGAAGTTCTTTTTAAATTTTCTAAAAATATTCATAACATAAAAATTTTAATGAAACATAATAATATAAGTAAAACTTTTCTATAAGCCGAGCAGAGCAGCGGCGTAATCATGCGCATTAAACACATCTAAATCTTCTATTTTTTCGCCCACGCCCACAAAATATATCGGCAAGGCAAATTCTTTGGCCGCAGCAACCAGCACGCCGCCTTTCGACGAGCCGTCAAGCTTGGTAACAACCAGCCCGTTGACGCCGGAAATATCCTTAAATATCTGAATTTGCGAAAGAGCGTTCTGTCCGGTGGTGGCGTCTATGGTCAGCAGAACTTTATGCGGCGCATCGGGAATAACTTTTTGCATAACGCGGACGATTTTTTTCAGCTCGTCCATCAAACCGTTTTTATTCTGCAGGCGTCCGGCGGTGTCTATAAAAACCACATCATCGCCGTTTTTGATGGCCTGCTGCAGGCCGTCATAGCACAAACCGGCGCTGTCGCAGCCGTCGGCTCCGCTGAATACGGAAATATTCAGCCTGTCCGCCCAGACTTTAAGCTGTTCTACAGCGGCGGCGCGGAAAGTGTCGCCGGCAATAAATGAAACTTTTTTGCCTTGAGCCTGCAGTTTGGCCGCCAGTTTGCCGATGGTGGTGGTTTTTCCGGCGCCGTTGACGCCAACCATTAAAATGACATAAGGCTTATGATTTTCCGGCGAAAATTCTTGCTCACAGGGCTTTAGAATATCCTCGATTTTTTGCGCCAAAAGCCGGCGGATTTCTTCTGCCGTGATGTCTTTATCCTGTTTTTGCGCGGCAAAATCGGCTAAAAGCGCATTGGTGGCTTTTACTCCCATATCCGAGGTCAAAAGCAAATCTTCAAGCTCTTCCAAAGCGGCAGAATCCAGTTTTCTTTTACTGAAAATATCGGTTAATCCGCTGCCGATTTTATCGGAAGATTTTTTGAGGCCTAAACCTAATTTTTGCCAAAAACTCATATACTTATTCCTTGCTTAAATCTCTTAAAACTGCAGCGCGGCGGCGGCGTTCCTCCATAGGCAGCTGCGGCATGCGGGCGGCAGGCGTCCCTTCGCGTTCGGAATACGGAAAAACATGCAGCTTGCTTAGTCCGGCATCTGCCACCAGCTTGCAGGTGTTGGCAAAAGCTTCTTCCGTTTCGGTTGGAAAACCGCAGATAAAATCGGCGCCGAAAGTTGCGTTTGGCCGCACCGCACGGATTTTTTGGCAGAGATTTATCACATCTTCGCGGCTGTGGCGGCGTCCCATGCGCTTCAAAATCAAATTGTCGCCGGATTGAATGGAAAAATGAAAATGCGAATCTATATTTTTATAGCAGCTCAGCAATGCAATGAAAGCATCATCCAAGGCGGCCGGGTCAAGCGAACCGAACTGCAGGCACGGCAATTCTGGTATTTGCTCTAAAATATCTTTAACAACGCCGCTGAATGACGGTTCATACGAGCAAATATCTACGCCGGTCAGGCAGATTTCTTTGAAGCCTTGCTGCAGCAGCTTTTTGATTTGCTTAATAATCAGCGGCAGCGGCACCGAGCGGTTATGTCCGCGCGCGTACGGAATTATGCAATAGGTGCAGCGGTGGTTGCAGCCTTGCTGAATTTGCAGAAAAGCTTTATGGCGGCCTTCAAATCCGGTAATCATAAAATCATCGCAGGAGGAATCTTGAGCAATGTCGCCGACAATTTCTTTGGAGGCCGGGCGGGTTAAGGCCGCTATGTATTTTTCTATCTCTTTTTTTTCTTTATTGCCCAAAACCATATCAACCTCGGGCATGGCGGCAAGCTTATCGGCGCTGACTTGAGCCGAACAGCCGGTTACCACGATTTTGGCGTCCGGATTTTCGCGCCGGAGCTTGCGGACAGCCTGCCGGCATTGGCGCTCGGCCTCGCTTGTAACAGCGCAGGTATTGATAACAATCAGGTTATCAATGTCTTTTAATTTTTCTTTTAAAACTTCGGACTCATACGCATTCAAGCGGCACCCGAATGTAACAACTTCTGCCATATTTTACCTCAATGGATAAATGTATACAGAAAAAATAAGGTTTTGGCAATATTTTTTTAATTGTGCACGTAATCTTGAATTTTTTCAGCGCTTTGACGCAGCAGAGTATGCTCCGAAGCCGACAATTCCGGATATAGAACACGGCTGATGCCGCTGCGGTTGATGACGGCCGGCAGCGAAAGGCAGATGTTTTTTACGCCTTCAACTTCATCATGAAAAGCCGAAACAGTTAAAATTGCGTTTTCATCATAGGATACGGCTTTGCAGATTCTGGTTAAACCGGAGGCAATCCCGTAATAGGTGGCGCCTTTGCCGGCAATGATTTTGTAGGCTGAGTTGCGGACTTCACTGTCGATATGGTTTTTAATTTCCGCGTTCAGAGAGATTCCGGCATCGGCAGCATAGGATTCCAGCGGCATATTTCCGGCCAAGGCCGCCGACCAGATTAAAACTTCGCTGTCGCCGTGCTCGCCCAAAACATAGGCGTGAATGGACTGCGGCGCCAAGCCGAGCTGTGCGCTCAAAATTGTGCGGAACCGCGCTGTATCCAAGATGGTGCCGGAGCCGATGACCCGCGAAGCCGGCAGCTTTGCTTCTTTAATAAAATATGAAGTCAGCAAATCAACGGGGTTGGAGGCGATTAAAATCAATGAATCGGCGGCGTAGCTTATAATTCCGCGGATAATGTCCTTAAAAATATTGATATTGCGTTCAAATAAATTGAGGCGGCTTTCTCCGGCGGTTTGATGCGCTCCGGCAGTGATAATTACTATATCCGCGCCTTCTAAATCGGCATAAGCTCCGGATTTCAGCCGGCAGGGAAACGTGTACGGCACGGCGTGCATAATGTCCAGAGCTTCTGCTTCGGCTTTGTGGCGGTTGACATCTACCAAAACTATCTCGCGGGCTAATCCGGCAGCCAGCAATGAATATGCTGTGGTGCTGCCGACTAAACCGGCGCCGATAATGCCTATTTTCATAATTTTCTCCTTTTTCTTTGGTCTGAATACGGTTTATGTAATGATTATTTTTAAAATAACAACCGTTTTTATGCACTTTTTGCCTATGGATAACATTCTGTTTTTACAACATATTTTTTAGATATAAACAAATTATTTAGGCTAAAATGAAAATAATGCTTGTCAAACAGTATAAAATTGTGCTAACAAAAACTCACAGGCGATGACGTCTGAAAAAATTGTTTTAATTTTATTGAGGTTAAATTAAATGACTGATACCGCAGAACGCGTTAAAAAGATTGTTGCTAAACATTTGGGCGTTGATGAATCTAAAGTTGTAGAAACAGCCAGCTTCATTGATGACTTGGGTGCCGACAGCTTGGATACAGTTGAATTGGTAATGGCTTTTGAAGAAGAATTCGGTTGCGAAATTCCTGACAAAGCTGCAGAAAAAATTCTGACTGTAAAAGATGCTATTGACTATCTTTCTAAGAATGCGTAAGTCGTAAGGCTTTGTTTAATTAAACTCGCTTTAGTCTATCACGGAACAGCGAGTTTTTTTATAAGATTAACATGAGGTTTTAATATATGAGAAGAGTTGTCGTTACAGGTTTAGGCGTTGTTTCGCCGTTTGGCCGAGGCGTAGAATATAACTGGGATTGCTTGATGGCAGGCAAATCCGCTATCCGTAAAATTGAAAATATTGATTTGAAAGATATTCCGGTGCACATTGCCGGCCAAGTTCCGTTCGGCGAAGGCGAACATGAATTTAATCCGGATACGGTAATGGCTCCGAAAGACCAGAAAAAGGCCGATAAATTTATTTTATACGGTGTTGCAGCGGCTAATGATGCTTTGAAAGACGCTGGTTATGAACCAAGCGAATTGAGCGATGAAGAACAGTGCCGCGCCGGTGTGATGATTGGTTCCGGTATCGGCGGATTGAATAATATTTATGAAAATTCAATTTCTTTTAATGAAGTCGGAATTAAGCGTATTTCTCCGTTTTTTATTCCGTCTTGCTTGATTAACTTGATTTCCGGCACGGTTTCAATCGACCACAAGCTGCGCGGTCCGAATCATGCCTGCGTAACCGCTTGTTCTACAGGTACGCACGCTATCGGCGATGCTACCCGTATTATCGTTATGGGTGATGCCGATGTTATGGTTGCCGGCGGTGCGGAATCTGCCGTAAATGTTTTAGGTTTGGCCGGATTTGCCCGCATGCATGCCGTAACAGCCGAATTTAATGATGAGCCTGAAAAGGCTTCCCGTCCTTGGGATAAGCGCCGCAGCGGCTTTGTTATGGGCGAGGGCGCCGGTGTGGTTGTTCTGGAAGAGCTGGAACACGCTAAAGCCCGCGGTGCGCATATTTATGCCGAAGTTGTCGGCTACGGTATGAGCGGCGATGCCCATCACATGACTGCTCCTTGTCCGGACGGCGACGGTGCTTACAGAGCAATGAGAATGGCTGCTGACCACGCTAAAGAACACGGCGTGGAATTGGAAGACATCAACTACATCAATGCGCACGGCACATCTACTCCGCTGGGCGATTTGGGTGAGGCTCAGGCTGTAAGACGCTTGTTCGGCGACAAATTGAGCTGCACTTCCATGTCTTCAACAAAATCTTCCATCGGTCACTTACTGGGTGCTGCCGGTGCGGTTGAGGCTGTTTATACGATTAAAGCTATTGTGGAACAGACTTGTCCGGCAACTTTGAATCTGGAAGATCCTGCAGATGAAGTTAAAGATATGGATTTGGTGCCTTTGAAACCGAAGAAAAAGGCTATCAAAGCCGCTATGTCCAACTCGTTCGGCTTTGGCGGTACTAACTCGTCTTTGATTTTCAAAAAGTTTGAAGATTAAAAAATAAGGAATAAGACTATGAAAAAGCTGTTGTTGTTACTACTGATAATCGGCGGTGCGGCGGCAGCTTTTTTGTATGATTATGCCGTTAAACAGCCGTTTGTGATTGCAGAAAATACACTGTTTTTGATAAACAAAGGTGATTCTCTTAATAAAATTGCTCAGGCTTTGCAGGATAACAAGCTGATTCAAAACAAATATCTGTTTATTTTATATGCCAAAATAAACAGATTATATCCGCAGATAAAAGCCGGAGAATATATGTTTGACGGCGATATTTCCATTGAGCAGACGGCGCAAAAATTAGCTTCCGGCAAAGTGTTCTTACGTAAAATTACTTTTCCGGAAGGTTTGACTTCGGCCGAAATCTATAATTTGCTGCAGGATGATAAGTTTTTGACCGCAGAGCAATCAGACGTTCCGGCAGAGGGAAGCATTTTGCCTGAAACATATACTTTTATCCGCGGCGACAGTTCAAAGAAAATAGTGGCGCAGGCGCAAAAAGCAATGCAGGAGGTTTTGCAGCAGGCTTGGAATGAGCGGGATGAAAATCTGCCGCTTAAATCTAAAGAAGAGCTGCTTATATTGGCTTCTATAGTGGAAAAAGAAACCGGTATCGGCATGGAGCGGGCGCAGGTGGCTTCTGTTTTTATCAACCGTTTGCGTTTGGGAATGCTGCTGCAGACCGACCCGACGGTTATTTATGCCGTAACCGGCGGCAAAGAAGAACTTAACCGCCCTTTAACCCGCAAAGATTTGGCAATAGACAGCCCGTATAACACCTATAAATATGCAGGCTTGCCGCCATCGCCGATTTGCAATCCGGGAAAAGAGGCGATTTTTGCCGCAGCGCATCCGGCAGATACGCCGTACCTTTATTTTGTGGCATCCGGAAACGGTGGACATAATTTTGCGGCAACACTTTCGGAACATAATGAAAATGTGCGAAAGTGGCGCGAACTGAATAAATAAATCTAGACAAAATATTTGAAACGTGATAATCTGCCTATATCAAAGATAAGGAGATATCTATGGGCATTACGGCAGAAGATCTAGAAAATGAAGAAATAGATATTTTGGCTCTTGGCGAAACAGCCGAGAGCATATCCGAATTCGGCATAGGCATACGTGATGAAAGCGCTCCTAATCATTGGCGGGAGGCTAAAAAAGATTTATCGTTTAAGGATAAAAAGACAATTTTAATCTTGCCGGGGAACGGCACCCGCAGCGCGGAACAGGCCAACGGTATGTGTAAAATTGTGCAAAAAATGCTGCCGGAAGATAAAAGAAACGATTTTCAAATTTGCTCAATGTATTACCCAAACGGTTATACAATGTGCACGCCGACTGTTATCCGGGCGGAAAAATTGTTGGATAATTATATTGTGCCTTTGATTGCAACAAAAGATAAAAACGGTGACTTGCATCGTATTACTGCTGCTAAAGCCGCTCATAATCTGCGTAATCTGATGGTTGTAACCCACTGTTACGGCGGAGCTATCCAAAGAGAATTAGACGGTCAGCTGAACCGGATTATGAATGATTTAGGATATTTGAAAGATGAACGGAAATTTATTCAAAAACAGCAAATAGTTGTTCAGCATAATAATATTGAAGATATTTTGGGAGAAGAAAATTCTTTATCCACAAACTTTATCCGTATGAGCTCAACGGATGAAAGAATGGGGGCTGCGGACACTTCTTTAGGCACGTTTTATAATTATTTGGTAAATAACCAACCGCAGGAAGATGATGTTTTGTATATCAAATTAACTGATAATTCCCGGGTGGTTATGGTTCAAGC
>CAVGVF010000029.1:0-7142 GCA_963632615.1 uncultured Eubacteriales bacterium | reverse complement strand
GTTCAAGCCATTACAAAGCTTGGTATCAGCGATCATAACGGCGGATATTGGGCCGAGGCAAAAAATAAAACGGCAGCCGGCCAAAAAGAAGAACAATTTTTTACAACGATTTTTCAGGAAGCGGCTCTTTCGAGTTATTTAATTGAAAACGCCGAACAGATTGTGCGCAATGCCGTGCTTCATTATCCGCAGCAAAAAGCGCAGGTTACGGAAGCCTTGAGCAAAGGCAAAGTTTACGGCGACAATTATCAGCGGCATAATAAACGGCTGCAAACAGAATATATCAAAGCTGGAAAGCAAATAGAACAAGATAAATTCAGAGAAAAGGACTTTTCAAAAGACACTTTGCTGCTTCAAAAAGGTAAAGATGAATTTTTATTAGACACGGCTATAGCAAATGGCAAGTATAAAGCAGCGGAAAATATTTCGGCAGCAATGTTTGATGTTTTGCCGAAGCTTGTTATATCTTATACTTCTGAGGCCTATAAACCGTTGCCGCAAAGTATGGATGAGGAAAAAGCGCTGCGCAAAATAAAGCAATGGTCACAGCAGGCTATAGATTTGGATGCACAGGCTATGTTTAAGACAATGTTTTCACGTTTGAAAGTGAATGATGCCGCCGGTCTTAATTTTGCAAATGCCTCTACGCAAATTATGTCTGCGGCAGTGCAGAATATTTCAACCAGAGAAGTGCCGAAAGAGCCTATTGAGTATAGAAACTTTTTGCAGACGCTCACAAATATTTATGCAAAAACAGAACAGCTGCCGGAGGGGAAAGATAAAAGCAGCATGTTGAATAAATTAAATAACAGGGTTTTGTTTTTATGCGGCAAAAGCAATAAAGAATATGGCAAAGTTTCGGCAGAAGTTTTGCGGCAATTCAGTCGGGAACAAAATGCAGCCGGAATGCAAAAAATCTTGCAAAGCTGTAATTTTTCGGTACAATCTATACAGCAAAATAAATATAATATGCGTTAAAGAGGCACAATATGGCAAAAACAACGGATGAAAAACAAGATATTGATTATCACTTTTCTTTGGGCCTTAGAGATGAAAATGCTCCGAATCATTGGCGTGAAGCCCCTAAAGGCTATTCTTTTGCCGGACATAAAACTATATTGATTTTTCCGGGCAGCGCTGCGCATTCTTCTCAGGCAGCTAATGGTATGTGTAAAGTTGTGGAAGCCATGCTTTCGGAAAAAGAGCGTAAAAACGCTGATATCTGCTCGATATATTATCCGGAAAAAACAATATTCCGTGAAGGTTCGGTAATAAGAGCAATGACGCTTTTGGATGAATATATTATGCCTTTGGTGTCCAAAAAAGATAAAGACGGCTATTTGGAAAAAATACCGGCGGATAAGGCGGCGAAAAATCTGCGCAATCTGATTATTGTAACGCATTGCTACGGTTCATATATGGTTGAGGCGATAGATATTCAGCTGGAAAAAAATTTGAAGACTTTGGGTTATTCTGAAAAAGAACAAAACAATATTCAAAAGCAGTTATTTGTTGTTCATCATAATGATATAAGTGATTTACTGAGCCGCCGCGAAATGAAATCTACCAATTTATACCGTATCACTCAAGCTGATGAGCGTCGTAAACTATCACAGTTTAACAGCGACGGCTTTCAGTATTATGCTCAATCCGAGCAGCTTAATGAGGATGAAGCGCTGTATGTAAAAGTAGGGCGGAACGAACGGGCGCTGCTGATAAAGCAAATTACCGAAACCGGCGTGAACGAACACAACAGCGGCTATTGGAAGGATGACAAAAAGTCTGAAGGCGGAGAAAAAGAAAAGCAGATTTTTGAACTGATATTCAGCGAAGCCGTGCGTTCGTCATATCCGCTGGATAATATTGAAAAATTGCTTCATAATATCGGTCAGCAGCAGCCGGAAATGAAAAATTTTTTGGAAGATCCTCTGCGTTACGGCAAGGAATTCAGCGATGAATATGCAGAATATCACCGTGATTTGGTGCAAAAAAATGCAGCTTTGCGCCAAAAGCAAAAAGAGAATAACCTCAAGGAAAAAGAAGTAAAAACGCTGCCGCCGGAAGTTTTGCTTTATCGCGATAAAGAGGAAATGATGCTGCTGGATTATGCTATTGAAGAAAATAATGTGCAGCAGGCTAAAATTTTGTGGACGGCGGTTCGTAAAGTTTTGCCTAAAAAAGAAGGTCTTTATGAACTGGAATATGAAAAGCTGAGCCGGAACTACAAAGATGCCTACGAAAACAATAAGATATATTTGCAAATGCTGCTCGGAGCCGGAAGAGGCGAAATGTTCGGAGTGTTGGCAAAAGGAGCGGACTGCCTGCCTAGACTTGACTATTCGGCTGCCGATGATGAAACATTGTTGGATGCGGCGAAAGTTTATGCCGGACTGCCGGCAAATACGGGCCAGCTGGACAGATTGTATTATTACAAATCGCTGGTGTATATGTATGCGCGTATAGAGCAAATGCCGCAGACGGAGAAAACGGCAGAAATTTTGAAGCAGCTGGATTCCAAAGTATTTACAAAATCAAATGCCAAAGACAGTGCGGTTAAATATAAAATTAACTCCTATGCTTCCAAGTTTGGAGCACAGGAGTTGGCTAAAAAATGTGTGCAAAATTGGCAGGAAAAACCTCTACTTCATCAAAACAGTGAAGAATTGAACAAATAAATACACAGTGAAAGCAGCCATTAAACCGGCGCAGACATCGTCCATCATAACGCCGTAAGCGTTTTTCATTTTGGAATCAAACCATTTTACCGGCCCCATTTTGCAGATATCAAAAAAACGGAAAGCGGCAAAACCGGCCAAATAAATCCATAGATGCTGAGTATTTTGATATAAATAATCGCAGACAAAGCAGAAAGCCAGAAGCTGTCCGACAACTTCATCAATCACGACTTTCCCCGGATCTTTTTCTTCTTGATCGCGGATAATAACATCGGTGGCAAGCACGCCGGCAACAAAACAGATAATTGCGGCAATTAAGATACCGTAGATGCCGGTGTAGTAGGCTAAAACAAAGGCGAGGGGAAGCGTGCCGAAAGAACCGACTGTTCCGGGAGCTTTAGGGGATAATCCCAAGCCAAAATAAGTGGCGACAATTTCGGCCGTTTTGTTTGTAGAAGACATATTCAACTCCTGTTAAAATTGTTAATCTGTCTGTAATGTAGATAAATTTTCGGTATATTACAATCTTTGAACATATTTTTGCACAAATATCGGTTTAAAATCTGAAATCAACGCCTAATTTATAACTGTAAGAGAAAAAATTAAACAAAGGAGAATAAATATGAATTGGTTAGATAAAACAGCGCTGGTTTTGACGGCAATAGGCGGTATAAACTGGGGATTGATTGGGATTGCCAACTTAAATTTAGTGGAGGTTATTTTCGGCTATGCTCCGGTTTTGGTCACAATTATATATATTTTGGTCGGTATATCCGCCTGCTACACTTTGTATGCGTATTTAACAAAATAACAGGAAAATAAAAATAGTTCTTGACTAAGATATAATCTTATTTTATGGTAACGCTGCTAACTAAGAAGGGCGCTTAGCTCAGTTGGTTAGAGCCGGCCGCTCATAACGGTCTGGTCGCAAGTTCGAGTCTTGCAGCGCCCACCATAAAAAAACACCCCACCGCGGGTGTTTTTTTATGGTGGATATTATAGGTTCTCGGATTTGCAAAAAAGCAAGTTTGGCGATGCCTCAAAAAGTCTGCTTTATATACTGGCTTCAAAATAGCCTATATAGCAATGAATTTAACAAAACACTTCTTTCGGTTAAAATAATGCAGCCTGGCAGACATATTATAACCGAAAGGAGCTCATTATGAAAAATGACTTATCCAGATTAGCACATACAACATGGGATTGAAAATTCTGTTAAGTATGGACTGAAATTTTTCTTGCATTATATTTTTTGATTTATTAAAATAATTCAATTCTGTATATGTAACCATTAAAAGAGACTGAGACTAAAGGACTATAATATGTTTGAACAGAATTTTAAGAATATTGATAATGAATTGCACAAAGATGCCGGTTGCTCTACCGAAATGGATTATATTGAGCAAACTTCGTGGCTGTTATTCTTAAAATATCTGGAAGATTTGGAAAACAATCGGGCAATGGAAGCTGAACTTAACGGCAAAAAATATACGCCGATTATTGATGAAAAATATACTTGGAGCACTTGGGCATATCCTAAAACCGCCGACGGAAAGTTGGACTATGACAAAGCTCTGACGGGAGATGATTTAATTGCTTTTGTCAGAAATAAATTATGGCCGTATTTAGGTAATTTTAAGGAACTCGCCAGCGCGGCAGATACTTTGGAATATAAAATCGGCGTTATTTTTAGCGAAATCCGCAATAAAATCAACGATGGTTATATTTTACGAACAGTTATCAATATCATGCAGGAAATGCGTTTTCAGACTTCACAAGAAAAGCACGAACTTTCCGAACTGTATGAAAGTAAAATTCAAAACATGGGCAATAGCGGCCGTAACGGCGGGGAATATTATACGCCAAGACCGCTCATCAGAGCCATTATCAACGTGATTAAGCCCAAAATCGGCGATAAAATATATGACGGGGCTTGCGGTTCCGCGGGCTTTTTGGTTGAGGCATTTAACTATTTGAAAGAAAGCAAGGCTTTAACTGTTGATGAAATGGATACTCTGCAGAAGAATACTCTGTTCGGTAAAGAATTTAAACCGCTGCCGTATATTATTGCCATTATGAATATGATTTTGCACGGGGTTGAAGCTCCAAACATCATCCGTAAAGATACGCTTTCTGAAAACATTATGTCGGTGCAGACCAAAGACCAGTTTGATGTTATATTAGCCAATCCGCCATTTGGAGCAGCAACCAGCAAATCAGATATTCAGAACTTTCCCATTAAAACCAGCGAAACGGCTTATTTGTTTATTCAGCATTTTATCAAATACTTAAAAGCGGGTGGCAATGCCGGTGTAGTTATCAAAAATACTTTTTTGAGCAATGGCGATGCAACCGAAGTCAGAAGAGAACTGCTAGAATCTTGTAACCTTTATGCTGTTTTGGATTTGCCGGCAAAAGTATTTTCTGCCGGAGTTAAAACGGTGGTATTATTCTTCAAAAAAGGCGAACCTACTAAGAAAATTTGGTATTATCAATTAAATCTTGATAGAAACTTGGGCAAAACTAATCCCTTAAATGCTAATGATTTGGCAGATTTCTTGGATTGTTTCAAAGGTAAAAAGGAAACCGAAAATTCTTGGTTTGTTGATTTGAAAGATGTTAATCAAGATACGTTGGATTTATCGGTTAAAAACCCGAACAAAAGTGATGAGGTTGAGTATAGAGAACCTGCGGAGATTATTGCAGAAATAGAGCAAGCAGATAAAGAAAGTGCAGCAATTATAGCTAAAATTAAGGAGCTGTTGTAATGGAAACCTTTATCACTTCATTTACTGCAGTAGTTGCTGTATATATTGCCTATCAGCAATGGCAGACTAGTGAACGTGAAATAAAAAAAGACATGTTTCATTTAAGATATACTCATTTCATTAAGCCAATTATAGATAGCTTAAATAAGATTTATTCAGTGTTAGGAGATAAAGGATTTAATTTTCAAGCACTTATCCAGCAAGAAATCAATTTATTTAATCAACATTTCAGCTCTTATCGGTATTTAATCAATGAATATGATGCAGAAGAATTGAACAACTGCTATAAAAAGTTATTAAGATACTGTGAAGCATATCATAATGGAAAATATACAAACGAACAATTTGGGCAAAAGGTCGCTTATACGTTACAGAATATAGATGAAATATTATACAGCTATATGTATTTAGAAAAAGATAAATGTTATAATATCCTGAGTATTTTGCAGAATATTATAACCTTTTTATTAAAAATTGTTACGCCGATAAAATTACAAAGAAAACTTATTCGTTGGAACAGAAAACGTAAAGCTATTCAAAAAATTGAAACTATGACTGACCAGAATGAAGAATTTAATAAAACGGAGGTAGATAAACTATGATACCTCAAGGTTGGCAAGAAAAGACATTAGGTGAAGTATGTGATGTGCTAGATTCGAGAAGAAAACCTATTACCAAAAAAGACAGATTAGCAGGTATATATCCTTATTACGGTGCAACAGGAATTCTTGATTATGTTTCTGAATGGATCTTTGATGAAGACTTAGTTCTTTTGGGAGAAGATGGAGCTAAATGGACATCTGGAGAGCAGTCAGCTTTTAAAATTAATGGTAAAACTTGGGTTAATAATCATGCACATGTATTACGTCCCAAAAAAGATATAATTTCAGATACATATATTGTATACAATCTAAATTTTCAAAATTTAATGCCTTATATTACAGGTACTACAGTTCCGAAGTTAAACCAAAAGAAAATGCGCAGTATAACCATTATTCTACCACCATTACCAGAGCAAGAGCGGATTGTGGCGAAGCTGGATAAGGCTTTTGAGGCGATAGATAAAGCCAAGACCATCGCAGAAACTAATCTCAAAAATGCTAAAGAATTGTTTGAAAGCTCATTAAATGACACATTAAAAAATATTGAGAATATAGGAGAATTTAAGCAACTTTCAACTATAACAGAAGTTAAAGATGGAACACATGATTCTCCTAAATATGTCAAAGAAGGAATCCCATTTATAACACAAAAAAATATTAAAGAGGATGGCTTCCAGTTTATAACTGATGATACAAAGTATATTACAGAAGAAGACCATAATAAGTTTTATCAACGTTCAAATGTTCAGAAAAATGATATTTTAATATCAATGATTGGTGCAAATAGAGGAATGGCAAGTATTGTCGATGTAGACGAGATATTTAGTATAAAAAATGTTGGACTAATAAAAGATAGCAAAAGTATTGATAGGAATTATTTATTATATTTCTTGAAAAGTAGTTATGCAAAGCAATACATTTCAGATAAATCAAAAGGTGCAGCACAAGAATTTGTGGGTTTGACAGCATTAAGGGCATTTCCTATTTTGTTTATAGGTATAAGTGAACAACAAAAAATCGTTGAGCAATTAGATAAACTTCAAGAACAAACCAAGCAACTTGAGGCTATATACACTAAGAAAATCAAAGACCTTAAT
>CAVGVF010000028.1:0-18858 GCA_963632615.1 uncultured Eubacteriales bacterium | reverse complement strand
TTTATACGGCGTTTCCTTAAATCTGGCGCATAATTTTTTGAACGGGGCTGCCGGTATCAAACAAAACGGCAAGGGCTGCCAAGGTTTTTATGAAAAAAGCAATGCTTATTTTGCCTGTGCCGACAAGGGAAAAAATTTGATAACATACGATATAGCTGACAAATATTGCTATACCGGCTATAAAGACGGCGGCGAAGGTTCAGTTTGCATCGGTTTATTTTTCAGATAAAATTTAATAATAAAAAACCTCCTTGGGCGCATACACCGTAGGAGGTTTTATTCTAAACAGCCGTAAAATTATTTAACCATATCAATAACGGAATCAGTAATATCTACACCGCCGTCAACTACGGAATTTTTGTTCAAGACAACTTTTAAGTCTTCTTTATCGGCTACAGATTTGATGATTTCATTAAGTTTTTGGTCAGAAGCCTGCAGGGCAGAAGCATAAACTTTATCAAAACCTTCTTTTTTAGCATTGATTTCAGCCAAATATTTTTCAGATTCTTTCTTTTTAGCTGTTTCATCGCTGATTTTTGCCAGTTTAGCATTGGCGTCATCGGCCATTTTCTGCAATTCTTTAACTTGATTGTCGCGTTCGGTTTTGATGGCTGCAAGGTCTTTAGAAGCCAAAACCACGCGCTGAACGTCAACAACCGCAAATTTGGCTTCGCTGCTGCCGGAAATCATTTTGGTGGCAGCCGAAGAAATTACAGCGGCTATCAGAGCAATCACAAAGATAAAGCCATAATTAGGACTGTTATCAAATCTAGACATTTGTTTCTCCTTTAATTAAAAACACAATATAAATGTTAGCAAATTTTTTAGCCTTTTCAAGATATTTTGAACGAAAGATAACAATAAAAATATTGACGCTGCCGCAAAAACAATTATTATGGCGCTGAAGGAGAATTTTATGAAAGCTACAGATACCGGAATTAAAAGAATTTTAAAAGCTTTTGTTTATTCGCGCGACGGTTTTATTTCCGCTTTCAAAAGCGAGGCGGCGCTGCGGCAGGATTTAGCGGTTTTTGCAATATTTTCTGTTGTTGCAATGTGTCTTAATTTGGTTTTGTGGCAAAAGGCGATATTGATTTCCAGCTTGCTGTTTATTGTGATTATGGAGCTTGTAAACACTGCGGTTGAAGTAGTGATAGACCGTATTTCTCCGGACTATCACGAGCTTTCCAAAAAAGCCAAAGACATCGGCAGCCTGCTGGTTTTGCTGGCTTTTGTCAATGCCGTAATTTTGTGGGGCGCGTTTTTATATCCGCTGTTTTTTTAGATGTATCAACCCCAAGATTTAGCTGTTTATATTCACTGGCCGTTTTGCAAAAGCAAATGTCCTTATTGCGATTTTTATAAAGAATTAGCCCGCGGCTGCGATGAAGAAAAATTGATTGCCAAATATTTGGAAGCCCTAAAAAAATATTATGATTTGCTGCCGGAACGCCGGATTAAATCCATATTTTTCGGCGGCGGCACACCCAGCTTAATCAGCCCGCGCGGCATTGCCGAATTGATAGATTTTATTGCCGGAAAGTGGCGAATTTCGGAGAATATTGAAATTTCGCTGGAGGCTAATCCCAACAGCAATCATCCTAACCTGTTTCAAGATTTAAAATCTGCCGGAATTAACAGATTGTCTTTGGGCGTGCAAGCCTTGAATGAAGCTGACTTACGCTTTTTAGGACGTACGCATACTTTGGAGGAAGCCCGCCGGAGCCTGCAGGAAATTGTGCAGGTTTTTGACAATCATTCGGCGGATTTAATTTACGCCCGCCCGCAGCAAAGCCGGCAGAATTGGCAGCGAGAATTGCAGGAAATCTGCTCTTACGGGTTGAAACATTTGTCGCTGTATCAGCTGACTATTGAAGAAAATACCGTTTTTGCCCGTAAAAATGTTAAACCTTTGGATGAAGAAAAAGCGGCTGATTTATATATTTTTACCCGAGAGTATTTGGCCGGGCAGGGCTATAATTTGTATGAAGTGTCAAATTTTGCCCAAACCGGTTATGAAAGCCGGCATAATCTGACCTATTGGCAGGGTGGAGATTATATCGGCATCGGCAAGTCGGCGCAGGGACGGCTGAGCTTAAATAACAACTTTTATGCCGTTGACTATCCGTTTGAAAATGAACAGCTTTCCGCCGCAGAACGGGCAGAAGAACTGATTATAACCGGTTTGCGTTTAACTAAAGGCATCAACAAAGCCGTGTTTCAGAATATTATCGGCGAGCCGCTGGAAAATTTTATTGACGCCGCCGCTCTGCAAGAACTTAAAGAATTAAAATTATTAAAAGAAACACCGCATAATTTAGCCGCGGAGCCGCAGGGATTTTTAGTTTTAAATACCCTGATTGAAAAATTGTGCCTTTAGTCGCCGATACCGTATCCGCCATTAACCAAAACCGCCAGCAGCAACAAAAAGAACATCATGGCAAAACCGGCTCGCACAGATACATTATCCGGAATTTTATAGTGCCGATTTAACGCAAAAACAAAAAACGGAGCCACCAACAGCAAAGCCGTAACATATCCGGGGTTAGGCGCAGCCCGCAGCGCCATGGTTTTAGCCGTAATCAAAGCCGCGCTGAAGCCTACCAGATAGCCGCCGATTTTCCACATTCGGTGCGAAAACACTTCATCAATTTTCTGCTTAAAAGTTATGCCGCGGCGATGCTGAATATAACATTTCAAATTATAGCAGCCGCTGACAAAAGTCGCTACAGACAGATAATAGGCTATGGATTGCCAGACAGAAGAACCGCCGAGCGCGATATATTTAGTGATGATACTCATACCGGCCAAAGCAAATACCGCCGGCATAATATAACGGGCGGTCTGACGCGATATTTTAGTGCGTATCATCTGCCAATAGCAGAAGGTAAAGCCGAACAAAACCAGTAAGAGGGTAATAAAAACATTGCCTTGCTGCAAAAGCGCAAAAAACTCTTTCGGCGTAAGCAGCCACCATAAAAACGTGGTAACCAAAACCGTTATTGCCATAAAACGCGAAGTCGGGCCGGCGCCGTACTTAGCCGAAGCAAAGAACAAGTGCGAGTCATAAATTCCGATAAGCCAGCCCTGAAAAATCAGCAGTCCCCAATAATAAGCGCTGGTCGGCACCGGAAAAAACAGTAAAAACGGCATAAACAGCACCGATATGCCAAAACCGCGCCATATTCCCAAAACATAACCGTCAACCTTGTAGTGCTGGTTAAACAAGGTATAAACAGCCGTAAAAAATCCATATATTAACCCGTTGATAATCCATAACATAAAAGTTATGTAATCAGTGTGCGCGCTTTTTCAAGTCAGGAATTTTCGAGCTCATCGGCTTTCATTTGCACTTCAAGCCACTGGTTTTCCATCTCTTCCAGCTTTTCTTTGTTGGCAGCCAGCTTAGAGGTAAGTTCATCAAACTTCTGCGGATCATCGGTATAAAGATTGGCATTGCCCAAAGCTACTTCTATAGCCTTGTTTTCTTCGCCCAGTTTTTCGATTTCTTTCGGCAGGTTTTCCAGCATATACTGTTCTTTATAGCTTAGTTTCAGCGTCTTATTCTTTTCTCTTACTTTGGGTTCTTCTTTGTTGTTTTGCTTGCGGTTATCAGTCTTGAGCGGAATGCCTTTAAGCTTTTCCAGCAGCTCGGAATAAGAGCCGACATGTTCGTAAACCGTGCCGTCGCCGCGCATATAAATCAAAGAAGTTGCCACTTTATCCATAAAATCGCGGTCGTGGCTGACGATTAAAATTGTGCCTTCATAATCATCCAAAACTTCTTGCAGCAGGTCAAGCGTATCCATATCCAGGTCATTGGTCGGCTCGTCCAAAACCAAAAAGTTAGACTGCTTAGCCAGAGCCAAAGCCAGCATCAAGCGGTTTTTTTCGCCGCCGGAAAGCGTAGAAACCGGACATTGCGCTTGGTCAGGCTTAAATAAAAAGTCTTTCAGATAGGCCACCACATGCCGGAAATGCCCGCGCACCCAAATATGGTCGCCTTCATTGCACAAGGTCTTCCACAAAGTTTTTTTAGGGTCAAGCGTGATACGGTTTTGGTCAAAATAGGCTTCTTCCAAGTTTTTACCGATGCGCACAAAGCCGGAGTCCGGCTCCAGACGCTTGGTCAGCAGCTTTATCAGCGTGGTTTTGCCGGAACCGTTCGGGCCGACAATACCGATTTTATTGCCCTTAATCACGCGGATAGAAAAGTCTTTTACAATTTCTCTGTCGCCGAAAGATTTGCTGATATGTTTGGCTTCAATAACCATCTTAGAGCGCAGTTCGGCTGTTTCAGCTTCCAGATTTACGGAACCTGTCATTTTGATTTGTTCTCGGCGCTCTTGACGCAGCTGCTGCAAGCGGCGCAGACGTCCCATATTGCGGCGGCGGCGCGCGGTTACGCCTTTATGCAGCCATTCGGTTTCTTCGGCAATTTTCTTATTTAAGGCTTTCTGCTCTATAATTTCCTGTTCTATAACCTGGTCTTCCCAATCTTCAAAAGCGGAAAAGCCTTTATTGTTGCGGCGCAGCACTCCGCGGTCAAGCCAAAACGTGGTTTGCGAGATATGGTCTAAAAACATGCGGTCGTGGCTGATAACAATGACGGCGCCGCTGAATTTTTTTATTAAATCTTCAAGTTTTTCTATAGTTGTAATGTCTAAGTGGTTAGTCGGCTCATCCAACAGCAAAATATCCGGCTCGCCGATTAAAGAACGCGCCAGCGCTGCTTTGCGCCGTTCGCCGCCGGAAGATTGCTCCGGATTTTGATTTTCATTTATGGCAAAATATTCTATCAGGCGGTCGGCGCGGTAAGTTTGATTTTTTTCTTCTTTGGGAAGACCTGCTTCAACCACTTCGCGCAGAGTTTTAAAACCCGTAAAATCCGGCTCCTGCGGCATATAGCCGATGCGAACGCCGGGCTGAATAAAAAATTCGGCTTCATCCGGCTCTATCTCACGGGCAATAACTTTCAGCAGGGTCGATTTTCCGCAGCCGTTGCGTCCGACCAAACAAATTTTGTCCCCGCGGTTAATGTATAAATCCACATCCGTAAACAGCGGATTCAAGCCAAAACTCAATTTAGCGCCGCGGATAGTATAAATAGGAGCTTCTACAACCATTTTTTTCCCCTTTCTTTGCTTTATCTAAACCAAAACGGCAAATAATACAAGAGATTTTATTTTTTACCTTGAAAGGCTGAATTTTTCGTATTATTATGCTTGCGAAAATAATTGAAAAAGGATAATTATGTCGATGAAAAAAATCTTGTTTTGCTGCCTGTTATCGTCTTTTTTTGCAGCAAATTCGTATGCTCAAGTCGTAGATTTGTTTGATGATGATTCTTTATCTTCTCCAAATAAAAATGAAGTAAAAACCGCCGCACCGGTGCAGGATATTGCCGAAAACCAAGAAGCTCCGGAAAGCAAAGATGGCGAAAAAGCCGATGATGCGGATGATGCAGGTCTGTTCAGTTTTATTACCAAACCGATATCTTTATTATTTTCGGCCGATGACAAAGTAGAAACACCGGACGGCCATGAAGAGACTTTTTTGGAAAAAAGCACCAGACAGGCGCGGGAAGGAAAGCTGGAAGATCAGCTGAATTTGGCTTATATGTATTTGTACGGCACCAACGGCGTAAGCCAAGATTTTACAAAGGCTTTTGAATTTTATCAAATGGCGGCGGCTCAGAATGACGCTATTGCCTTGAATAATCTGGGCAGTCTTTATTTTAACGGTATCGGAACCAATACGGATGTTAAAAAAGCTATCGAGATGTTTACAAAGTCAGCAGAGCTTGGCAATGACAATGCGGCAACAAATTTGGCTTTTATTTATCTCAAAGGAGGGGCAAAAGATCCGGCACGCAACAAAATAGCCATGGAACTGTTTAAGAAAGCAGCGGATTCCGGAAATAATGTGGCAAAATTTATGGTTGGATACGCTTATTACATAGGTTTTGTTTTTGAACAGAACTATGGAAAAGCTTATCAGCTTGTCCGCAGTGCCGCCGGTAAAGACAGCAATCTGGACGAAGCCGAATTGGTTTTGGCCGAGATGTATTTGAAAGGCATCGGCACAACACAAAACTTCAGTAAAGGCATAAATGCCTATAAGGCAGCCGTCAGCCAAGGCAACACCGAGGCTTATATGAAATTGGCCGATATTTATGCCAAAGGCAAAATTACTACTCGGAATTTTATAATGGCGCATGCTTTATATAATATTGCCGCAGTGCAGGAAGAGCCGGATGCTGCAAAATACCGTGATGCCATAGGGGCTAAATTGCAGCTGGAGGAATTGCAGCAGGCACAGGCCGAAGCTCAAAATTTCAAGCCGAAACCATCAGAACTGACGCTGTTTGTCCGCAGAACTTTTGGGTTTGATATCCGCAGCTATATTGATATGAATGTTTTAACACCTAAAGGAAATAAATAAGATGCAAAAAAGAAATACAAAAAGAATACTGAAAAAACTTTTGTCATGGTCAGGTTTATTTTTCTTTGCCCTGGCTGCTTTTATGATTTATAAACAGCTGTCAAAATATTCATTGGATGAAATAAAAAACGCGATTGTCGATGTTCCGGCAAAAAATATTGTTTATGCCTGCATAGCTTCTTTTTGCGGTTATGTAGCTTTGTCATCGTATGACTTTTTGGCTCTGAAATATATTCATCGCAAACTGGCAACCTGGAAATGGATTTTTGCCGGCTTTTTGGGCTTTGCCGTCAGCAACAACGCCGGACATGCCATTATTTCGGGCGGGGCGATCCGCTATCGTCTGTACACACGGTGGCGCGTGAATGCTTCGGATATTGTAAAAATGGTTACATTTTCCGGTTTTACTTATTTAGTAGCTTGCTTTTTTTTGGTTTTGCTTGGTTTTATTTGCTCGCCGAACCATGTTTTATCGGCAATTTCTTCGCCTTGGATTAACTGGGCGCTGATTTTGGTTTCTGCCGGAGGGCTGGCCTTTTATATTTGGGGCAGCACCTACTATAAAAAGCCGATTATCATAAAAGAAATTGAGTTTGACACTCCGGGGTTCAAAATGGCTGTGGCTCAGGTAATTATCGGCAGTCTGGATATTTTGATGGCCTCGCTGGTGCTGTATTCAATATTGGAACATTATATAGATATTCCGTTTATTACTTTTATCGGTGCTTTCATTATTGCGCAGATTTTGGGTGTATACAGCCAAGTTCCGGGAGGGTTGGGCGTATTCGAAATTGTGTTTGCAAAATTGCTGCCGGATGATCAAAATCAAGCTACTTTGTTTGCAATTTTGATTTTATACCGCATAATTTATTATTTGCTGCCGCTGCTGATTTCCGGCATTGCGTTGGTAACTTATGAGTTTAAATTGGCAGGGCGTGCGGCAATTATAAAAAAAATTAAAAATAGGAAAAAATAATTGTTGACATTGAACAAAATTTAAGGTAAACAAGTTTTGTTCATGGCGGGGTAGCTCAGTTGGTTAGAGCGGTGGAATCATAATCCATGTGTCGAGAGTTCGAATCTCCCCCTCGCTACCATAACAAAAAAAGTCCTCTTTAGAGGGCTTTTTTTGTTATAGGTAGCCGGAGATTTGAACTCTCGAGAAAGAGAGTTCAAGAGGGTTCATCGTTAAAGGGCTCATCGTTAAAGTTTGGGGCAGAGTAAAAATTTGTTTTATCATCAAACCGTATTCTTGATTTTTCGTAAAATAGCAGCTAAACTTTTACCAATCGGAGGATGAAGCAAATGACAGAAAAAGAAAAATGCTGAATGGCGAATTATATGATGCCAACAATGATAAAGCCCTAATCGCCGAAAGAAACGCCTGTAAGCAACTATGTTTTGAATATAACACAACTCCATATAAAAATGATGCACAAAAAGCAAAAATCTTAGAAAAAATAATTAAAAAGATTGGTAAAAATTGTAAAATCGAGCCGAATTTTTATTGTGATTACGGATATAATATAGAAATCGGGGACAATTTTTATATCAATCATAATAGTGTGTTTTTAGATGAAGCCTTAATCAAATTCGGCGATAACGTATTTATTGGCCCAAATTGCTGATTTTATACGGCAAGTCATCCTATAGATATGGAAAAACGCAATCAAGGTTTAGAAACGGCACAACCAATTAAGGTTGGTAACAATGTGTGGATTGGCGGCAACGTTTGTGTTCTAGGCGGGGTAACAATAGGCAATAATGTTGTGATTGGCGCCGGTTCTGTAGTAGTTAAAGATATTCCGGATAATTGCATTGCAGTGGGCAATCCTTGCCGTGTAATAAAAGAAATACCTTAAATCATAGACGTATAGGTTTCGGCTTTTTTACCTTTTTGATATTTTACAATATCGCCAGACTTCTTGAATTAACGTTAAAAAAATGTTGATAAAATTTTCAATAAAGAGTAATTTACTTACAATAATAAATTATTCTGACATATTAAAATTTTTATAATTATGAAACAAGAAATTAAACCTCTATCTCGCGGCAAAGTGTTAAGAGATATGGAACAATGGTTGTCAGCCGAGCTTAGATTTGCAGATGACAATGAAACGCTGTGGACAATGTTTAAGACGGTTGTGACTTCAAGCAGCTGGGGAACTTCTGAGTACGGCGGTCCGGTGTGGCTTATGGATTTCAGTCTGGATAACCTCAAAAAACTTTTTCCGGACAATCCGTGGCTGTTAGCTATGGAGGAGGAACGGAGTAAGGGAAAGTATGAGGCGATAGGTTGCACTAAATCTTCCATACTTAGCTCTTTTTCACTCTGGTTTGAGCTGAGAGCCCGCAAGTTCATCACAAAGTGTGGCTTGGGAAATGTTCTGCTTAAGTTGGAAAGCAGCTATAGTGGTTCTCTTTCTTTCTACTGTTGGGGAACATTTTTGGTGGCTCTGCAAAAAGCTGTTAAAGGATATCTCTATCGTCCGACAGAAACAACAATGCTGGATTGTAATTTCTCTCTGAAAGAAAGCAAAATCGTGCAGCGAGGAGAGTTCTTGACTTATTTGTCAAATGGCTGGGTAGACTCTGAACCTGTGATGAGAAACAGCTTTCCTGATTTTACCCCAGAATGGGATTTACGCTGGGTTAAAAAACACAGCAAATATGGAGAGTGTTATCAAGCATGGAATTTTTGCAGTGCTAAAGGGTACATAATACCTGAAATCACGCAAGAAAAATTTCTGATTCTGCTTGTTAGTGACATGATGGAGGCAGAAGCTCGTTTGGTGCAGAACAAGGATGAATTGGGGCTTGATAGCAAGTACTATTTCTATCCGCCAATGAGATATGATACATATCTGGCAGAGGAGTCTTCCTCATGGGGACACATCAGGTTTACACAAAATGTTTATATCACGCGTAGTGTTTCAATTACTGTAGAATTGCCGAAAATTGACGCCGAGTATGGCGAATTTTGGCACCGCCAGTTCCCGCTCAAGCAGCATTGGCGTACGGTGGAAAATTTTGAAAACTAAAAAAGAGAGAGTAGCAAGTTTCATCCTTGCTGCTCTTTTTTGGTATAGTAAATAAAATAATCTATATTAACATTAGACATATTATAAAAAGCCGATATGACGAGCAACAGGTGCTTTGTTTTTTAGCTCTTGTTCCAGCATTTCCAGCAGTTTGTTTTTATCATTCAGACAGTCCATCATTTCTGCTTTATTATAAACTACCTTAAAATCCCCGGGGGTAAGAGAAGACAAATCGTTAAGATTGACATTCTGAAAACCGAAAAAGTGTTCAAAGCATTGTGTGCGTTGCTGTTCGGAAAGATAATTATATTGCACTTTGAAAGTAAAACGGCGAAGTGAAGCCTTATCCAATTTTTCCATCAGATTAGTTGTGCAGACAAACGGAAATTTGTGTTTTTCCATTTGCGTAAGCATTTCAGTTACTTGCGTAACTTCCCAATTGCGTACTGCATTTGAACGGTCTTGCAAAAAGCTGTCGGCTTCATCAAAAATCAAAATAGCAGATTGGTCTGCCGCTTCGTCAAAGGCTTGGGCAATATTTTTTTCGGTTCCGCCGACATACATATCAATTAAATCCGAGCATTTTTTCTTTATTACCGGCAAATCCAGTAATTCGCCTAAATATTGCGCGTAAGCTGATTTTCCGGTTCCGGGAACACCGTAAAGACACATCGAAAAATCCAGCTTTTTCATATCTTTTATTCGCTGAGCCAGTTTTACCAAATCTAAATCAGTGTTTAATAAATTAGGATTGAAAGCAATTTTTTCTTTACTTATATTTTCGCGCGGTTTACAGCCGTTGTTGTAGGCTTCTTGCAAAACATCTAAAGTTTGCTTAATTTCCGGCAATCCTCCGTTTATCAGTTTAGCTGATTTTACGGCGGATACAATAAATGAAGGTGAAAGCGAATATTTTTCGGCAAAAGATTTTGCGGTTTGCTCGTCAGCCGGTAATTTATTTGCGTTCAGGCATTTTTGCCACATTTGCACACGCACACTTTGTTTAGGCTTTTCAAATTTTATAGCGTATGTAAAACGCCGCAAATAGGCTTTATCCATACGGGAAATATTATTGGAAATCCAAATTGTCGGATGTTCATTGTTTTCCAGCAAACGGTTTATTTGAATTTTATTAAAATCGTCATCTCTGCAAAAAAATCCGCCTTGTTTATATAAAAGATCGTCGGCTTCATCTACCAATAGCAGCACATTTTTATCTTTTTGCAATAGCTTTTGTGCGCGCAGCAATTTGTCATAGCGGTTATCGTCATGATTTTCAATATCGCCTTGCTGTTCGCCGATTGAATACAGACTGCAGCCCAAACGTTGTCCCAGAGTTTTTGCCAGCTCGGTTTTACCGGTTCCCGGTTCTCCGTATAACAAAATATTTACGCCTTTTTGATGACGTTTTACCGCGGATTGAGTGATTTTTTCCAATATGGAAATTTGCGGAATATGCCTAAAGTCATCCCATTGTAAGGTGGCTTTAAGCGGTTTTCCCATAAAATAACTTTTAAGAGCCAGCTTATCTTTGAATTTATGCGAAAACAAAATTTTCAGCAAACCGGTTGAGTCTATATCTCCGTCATATTCAAACTCTATTAGTCCAAGCTGTTCTAAGGTTGAGTTTTTGCGAAATGCGTTATGAACCTTGTCGGTACAGATTCCCAGAGCAAGAGCTTTGTCGTATGTGCTGCAGATATTAGAATTGCTGATATTTTTCAATGTATCATAAAAAGATTCTCGTCTGTCATAGCGTATAAGCAAGCCTAACAATTCCTTTTCATATTCTTTTAGTCCGAACAATTCTTGCAGATAAATCAAATTTTTTTCAAATATACTCGGAGTGTATTTTTTGTGATTGTTTGCTAAATTTTTTGCATATTGCTTAATTAGCGAATACGCTTGCAAACGATGATGTTTTGCCAGTTTTGTAAATTCTTCTTCCTCTGAACTTGCGTCTTTAGCTGGAAAATTCAGTTGACCGTAAATATTATCTTTATCAAACAACCATTCTTTTATGCTTTTGAAATTGTCATCAATATATGAGTTGTTTGAAAGAAGATTTGCCACATACTCAGAAACTTTTTGTTTTTCAAATTTATCAGACATAATATACCTCGTTTTCTTATTATATTTCAGAGTCTATGACTAATCTACGTCAAATTTTGGCATAAGCATAAAGGGGGCAAAAAATATTGCCTGAAAATTGTTTCAGGCAATATTTTTTACTTAGGTTCTAATTTATTATTAGGCAACTGATTTACTTTTTTTTCTTTTCTTCTTTTTTTATTTTATCGCCCAATTTCCAAAAAAGACGGTCGATTTGTGATAAATTTAATCCTGTTGATGCAGATAAAATATTCATCAATTTATAAAATTGGATATAATCATCTAAATGGATTGTTTTGATTTTATTATCTTTACAATATTGATTAAAGGTCAACCATTCTTTTGAATTAGAAAAGTTAAACTTTTCAATAAATTTTTTTAGAATTTCAATTTTATTTAATTTATATTTCTTTATTACAAGTTGAACTTGACCATCATATATAGGAAACAGAGAAATATAACCTCCACCTTTTCTATATTTACTATGTATTGCTAAGAATTTTGTTGTAAAAGAATAGGATTTAAATTCTCTGCCTCCGTTTCTAAGGTTAGATTCAGTATCGCGCAAACATAATTTTTTTTTCGATATGTTTTGAATCATATCTAATTGTTCATCAGACAGAGGTTGCTCTTGTTTAAGAATTTTTTCTATATCTTTTCCATTTTCTACAAACATCATAGCTGTAGCGTAAAGCCTGTCAGCTCCCATTCTGGTACTGTAAAATGAATTTATGAGAGTTGAAATAAAATATACATAGTTTTTGTCGCAGAAGTTATCATGTTTGAGATATTCTTGAAATAATTTTCCATCAGCGATATACCGACAATCATTGTTGTTTATTTTTGTGTTTTGCTTAATTTCATCATTTTCTTCTTCAATCCTTAAATATAAATCAGGATTTTCTTGTTTGATTTGTATGATTATATTCGCCAAATCTTCTATTTTATATTCTTCCATAAATATTTTCTCCTTTATAATTTGTTTAACTGAATTTATTAAAGCGTAAATTAGTAAAAATAAAATTAAATGTATATAACTAAGGCAGCATATAATAATTAAAGAAACCGATGCAGAACATAGCCAGCACAATACCGCTGATTGTTCCGCATAGGTCAGCCGGAGGTGTGATGTTTTTGCCAACATAACGCCCCCAGCAAAACATTATTAAAGCCACCAAACAACAAGCTGTGTAAATTATAATAGATTTTTTCATAATATCCCCCTTTGTTGATTGGCAATATAAAAGCCTGATATGTCAAAACTTGGCATAGCGGATAAAAAAATAAACCGAATTGTAATAATTTTGTGATAGGTTACAGAGAAATGGCAAAAGGAGTGATTATGGCTTACGAAAAAACATACGATTTGTTGGATTTGGCAACTAAAATGCAGTCATCGCGTGAAGGTGTTTCGCTGAATGATATTATGCAGGATTTTAAAGTGTCGCGCCGCACTGCTGAACGAATGCGTGATATGATAGTCTATAAATTCCCGCAAACCGTGGAAATAAGCGGAGAAAACAATACTAAACGCTGGTATATTCCGCAAGGCACCTTACGTGATTTAATACAGTTTTCCGCCGAAGAATTATCACTTTTGGAAAATATGCGTACATTGCTGAACAAAAAACAAATGCACGAGCAAAATCAAACTTTAGGCAAGTTGATTGATAAAATTAAAGCCAGTGTAAAACCAGATGTTATGCGCAAAATAGAGCCGGATGCCGAGGCTTTGCTGGAAGCGGAAGGTTATATATGCCGTCCCGGACCAAAGCTGCAGATTGATGAAGAAATTATCAAAACCATTCGTCAAGCTATTTTAGAATGTCATCAGCTGCGCATAACTTATTATAACAAAAATAGCGGAAAAGAGAGTTTTAATGTACTGAATCCATACGGATTTTTATATGGCGAGCGCAATCACTATTTGGTGGCACACCACGCTGATGGTTATTTTGGCGACAATGTGCATACATTTATTTTAAGCAATATCCGCAAAGCCGAGGTTTTACCGCAGCCGGCGAAAATGCTGAAAGGTTTTAATTTGCAGAAGTATGCCGAAGAATCGTTTGGAGCTTTTCACGAAAAGCCGTTTGAAGTGGAATGGCTTTTTGACGCTGAAACTGCCGATGAAGCCAGCAGGTATATTTTTCACCCGAGCCAAACTATAACGAAAAATCCGGACGGAACTTTAACGGTTAAATTTTATGCCGGCGGTCGTTTGGAAATGGATTGGCACTTATACACTTGGGGCAAGCACGTTAAAGTTATAAAACCTGAAAATTGGCAAAAGATAGAAATTTAATGCCGATAATGCTTTTTCTATGCGAATATTTATAAACCTTGCGTATTAGGATTATAAGTTTATAAAATCAATCGGTTATTTAAGGATAACTCAAATTATCCCGCTTATGTGCAGGATATATTATAATCATCATTTGTTTTTTTATAAATATTAGCAAGGCAAAACGTGCATAATTTTTGTAAATGCTATGTCAATATTTGACGTGATTTAGTGCTATTAGTAATATATAATTATAAGAAGAGCATAAAAATGAAAAGAATTGACGTTAATCGTAAAATTTTAGGATAATGTCGATGAAGATAGAAAGTACTGTCAAAGAAAATATTGAATTTGAGTGACGAACAAATTAAAATAGTAAAAGAAGAAGTCAAAAAATATGTAGAAAAAATAAAAACTAAAGAAGGAAATGAAAATGTCAAAACACAAGAAGAATAAAAAGCGGCAGGCGGTGGATAATAAACCGTTTGACGTTGGGGCATACGAACTGTTTAACAATAAATTGTATAAGCCTAAGGTTATACCAAACAAAAAGAAAGCTCAGCAGCTGAAACGAAAAAAGGTGGATATAAATGATCATCTGCCTTTTATTTTTGCACGAATCCTAAAAAGTTATGCACACCAGAGTTTGTGCTGAGTTGTGGCTGTGTAAAATAATGTACCTATAGAGTAACTAAAATTTAAAAGTAAAAAAAGCCGCTGAATTAGCGACTTTGTAACTACTTGATTTTTATCAATAAAATTGGAGCGGGCAATGGGATTGGCTTTGCCGCCGCTGCGTTCATAATCTTTCAGATTACCGCCGCGCTCCCGCTCGGCTTTCACTTGCGGTCGAACCCACTTTTTCGTGGGTCCGTATCCCGCCGCACATAATAACAAAAAAGGCTACCTTTCGGTAACCTTTTTTGTTATTGGAGCGGGCAATGTGATTCGAACCCACGACATCAACCTTGGCAACCGGAAAAATCACCCTAAAGGTGGCTGCTATGGGCATTTTATTACGTTAATTTTGCGGATATTGGTATGTTTTCGCACATCGTAGACATTATCAACTTTGGTATAGGTTTCAGTATATTTTAGACTTTGGCATACTTATATATTTGACAATTCAAATCGGCATTGGTATATTTTTTGCAGATAGAAAGGGTATATCTCATATTAAGCATCTTTATGCAGGATTTTATCTGGTTATGGGTGAGACCTTTCTTTAATGGTTTTAAATACACACTTCGCGCAATTCATCTTGACATTTAGCCATTTTAATGTTATATAATTATAACAGAAGAGATGGATATATACTGCATTAAGCGTTTTGACGCAGGGCTTTTGTCTGGTTGTAGTTGATGCCATCTTTCTTGTTTTAAAGCATTTTCAATTGCTTGCCTTTAAGGTAAACAGCATCAAAAGAATCAACTTCTCTAATAATTTTTGAAAGTTTATTAGCCCCCATTATTCGCAGCAAATTATAAATAACGTTATGTATATGCTGTGGTTTATCATAATCATCTTTAAATACAAGTAATGAACCATAATGAAAAACTTTATTTCTATACAGCCGTATTCTATTTACATCATAAGATATTTTTGATAGCAAAATCGTATCTTTACTGTTCTCAAAAATTTCAGAAAGCATAGTCGGATATTTATTCCATAATACTTCTTTATAATCCGAAGAAAATAAATAAGACCAATAACCAAACACAAGTTCAGAAATTATACAGTCCCTGTTATGAAGATATAAAATGCCTTTTTCTCTTTCAATTCGCTGTAGCGTCTCATTAAAATGTTTTTCATTCTTGCCCAAATGATATTGCGGTTGAAAAATCCAGTCTTGCCCTAAATATTTAGAGAAAATAATATCAATTTTGTTTCTTAATATTATTTCAAAATAGGACAATGACGAATAAAATGACTCTGCCAATTCCGAGTTGAATAGGTGGCATTTAAAAGCATCTTCTTTGACTATCCCTTTGTATTTTGCTAGTCTTTTTTCTGATAATAAGTCTGTAATCTCGTCCATAATGCGATTCCTTTATAATTTATTATCATAATACAACCAGCAATTTAAAATATTATGAATCGTCTGGATAAAAACTTGGTTATATTTAAGCGTACTTAAGTATTACCAATAAAGCGGTGGGGAGAATGGTAACATTAAGGTAATATTTTACTTGACTTTAGAAAAGTAAATGATATTCTTAAATTATAATATTACTTTTCAGGAGTGTAAGAGATGAAGTTTTTGTATGCGAGAGTTTCAAGTGCGGACGGCAGCCAGCATATTGACCGGCAAACCATAGAGGCGGAAAAATATGACGAGGTGTTTATAGATTATGCTTCCGGCGGCTCCACTAATCGTCCTAAATTGCAGGAAATGCTTAAATGGGTGCGCAAGGGTGATGTGGTGGAAGTCCATAGCATAGACCGGCTTGCCCGCAATATTAACGACCTTTTACAGATTGTTAAAACTATTACAGATGACCGTCACGCCGAGATATTTTTCATTAAAGAGAATCTGCGTTTTACTGATGATGAAAACAACCCGTTCAACAAACTTATGCTGCATCTGATTGGCAGTATCGCCGAGTTTGAGCGTAATATGATTAAAATGCGTCAAAAAGAGGGGATTGCCATTGCCAAAGCCAAAGGCGTATACTCTAAAGAACGCTGCAAGAAATTGTCGCTGTCGCAAATGGATGAGTTGAAAGCGGATATTGCCAACAAAGTCCGTGTCTGCGAAATTCTCAAAAAATACGGCATTACCAAACCGACTTATTACAGGTATAAGGAGCAGTTAGGAGCGTGAAAATTATAATAACTAAAATAGCAAGGTTTGTTACCTTGCTATTTTAGTGTTTACATATTATCTTAATAATGGTGCACATTTTTTCAAAGTATCTTGGCAGTCTTGGCTCTTCATATTTGTGGCTTGGCATATTTCATCAAACGATTGTGCACCTTTCGCTATAAATTCAAGAGTTTTTTCGCCATACATTCCTTGTCCCATATCTCGTATATAAGTTATTCCTCGTAAAACAGTTACTCTAGAAGCATCTTCTCCTGCGACTGTTTTTACAAGTGCTCCATTAAAACCAACACAATAAACATTAAATTCATTCATATTACAATTTGAACAAGTATCAGCAAATGCCATATTTGTAAGTGTTAATGAAAATATTAAAATATACAATATTTTTTTCATTTTTAGTCTCCATATTTAATTAAAAGTTGGATAAACAATCCTGTTTCAAATCATTATTTTTGATTAGTTTACAAACATTGTGGTCATTTGTAATTATTGCTAAACAATAATTCTTCTTGTCGGCATCTTTTATCAGTTTGCAAATATTATGGTCATTTTTGACTCTCGCTAGACACATATTTTTTTCATCTTTATTTGAGATTAAATTACAATTTGCATAAGACAATGCCGGAAGCATACATATTGCAAGGTTTAGCAAGAAAATTTTCTTTATATTAAACATTTTATTCTCCATATAAATATTACCAATAACAAGAGTCATATAAATGGTCCATCAAATACTGACAGGATTTGATGCCATCCATTTTTTGATATGCGGAAAGATATGTTGGATTGACATTTTCCTCAATACATTTTAGCCATATCATATTTTTTTGAGCATCTTTTTCTCGTATACAGCCAGAGTCTGGGGTCGTTCTTTTTCCGTCTTTATAAGTAACTTCCTTTGTTAAACCACCATTTTCATCATAGTCTTTAACTGTACCTTCAAGATTTCCATTTTTAAAGGTTGCTTCCCTTATTAAAGTACCATCTTCATCGTAATCCTTGAATATTCCATCAAGTTCGTCATTTTTGAAATTTCCTATGGCTTTTAATTTACCATTTTCATAATATATTCTTCTTTCTCCATCACGTTTTCCATTTTTGTATGATATTTCCTCTTTCAACTTCCCATTTTCATAATATTCTTTTGTAGGTCCATCTGGTTTATTATCTTTATAAAATCCTTCACCTTGCAACTGTCCATTTTCATAATATGCTTTAAATGCTTGATTTTTTCCACCATTTGAAAAAGAGTATTTAACTTTTAGTTTCCCATTTTCATAATACATTTCGCTTGTTCTATATATTTTACCATCTTTATAATGTGTATTAAGGGCCAAATTACCATTTGGATAATATACCTTTAAAAATCCCGTGATAGGTTTACCATCCATATCTGTGCAATATAAATATTTATTTTCGCATTTTACTTCAGATTTATCATATGTGCGCTCAAATAATCCATTATTATAATTTAGAACACCAACTATTGCAAAACCTATAATTAAGCCTATAGCAAGTGCTGACAACTTGTTATTATTATTCATAATTTTACTCCTTTTAATAACTTTTTATTTTTGATAATTTTATAATTCATTTTTGTCCTCTATATAATTTGGGGCTATTTTCATTTTTTTGCATCGTTATCTTTAATGTTATAGCAATTAGCATTTGCGATAATCGGAATTATGGTAATAAGTGTTAAAATAAATAGTTTTTTCATATTAGTATCCATTAAATTTTCTTGCACACCCAACAAATATTTGGCCTTGGTCATAACCTTCATTTACACTTACAAGATAACTACGGTCAGAGTATCCCCTTTTAAAATATATTGGAAAAAATTTTTCCTTTTCTTCTTTAAATAATTTAGATTTATTTGAAAGTTGTGTTAATTTGGCTTCAAATTCTGCTGCCATAGAACGAGCGACATACTCGTTTGCTACGATTTCATAGTGCCTTGTTAAATAACCTGCACAATAAAAATACTGTCTAGTAGGAAGCATCATCCAATAATCTTCAGTAGCAACTTTGTTATTGCTTTCTACTGAATTTTCTGCTATTTTTTGTTGTGTTGATTTAATTACTTCAGATTTATCATAATTATAATTTAGAACACTAACTATTGCAAAACCTATAATTAAGCCTATAGC
>CAVGVF010000027.1:10327-18995 GCA_963632615.1 uncultured Eubacteriales bacterium | reverse complement strand
AAATTGATTATTGTTATTCGCAAACTCAAAATATATTTTTTAGTTCGTAAGGGCTAATAATATAAGGAACAGCGGGAGCAATTCCGCTGTTTTTCATTTTCTGCTTTACATTTGCGGTTTATTTAGTTAGATTAGCAATCGGACAGGCGATAGTCTGTCTGGGGTGTGGTAGCCTCTTATTCTAGCGTCTTCTAGACGTAAAATACCTTCTGGCTTTATTGGCTGGAAGGTAGCAAAATGTGTTATATTTATAACTAATATGCTACACTATTTCTAGAATAATAGCTTACCAACTTCCAGCCACATTTTTGGGTGGCTTTTTTGTTGTAATTAAAAAAGAAAGGGAAGTTGATATGAAATTAAAAAATTATAAAATCTCGCGTTTTTTCTCCATCATCACCGGACGTGTTCCGGTGATCTTGGTGCAGCGAATAACTAACCTAGTCAAAAAATTTGCCTTATTATTGCATAAGTACCGGTTTAACCAAGATTGCCGGAACAGACTGTGCGTCATGTCCGGCAATGACGGGTACTGTGGTTTTGGGCATAGTGTTTGTTACCAGTTTTTTAAGCGGATATACCATCCTGGATCCTCGGCGAATGAGCTTACGCTCAAAGCCAAGGATGACAATAGGAGTGTGCTGCAACTTGGCCGCTCAATGATAGAAATGCTAGGCGTGCTGGCGATAATTGCCGTACTGTCTGTCGGCGGTATTGCCGGATATTCCAAGGCGATGATAAAATTTAAAACCAATAAGGTTGTAGACAATGTATCAACCATTGTTACCAATATAAAAACATTATATGCCGAACAGAAAAACTATAATGGTCTGGATACTGCAACAGCTATTTCTATGGGTGCTGTTCCAGACGAATTGGGCACCAGCACTGCTTCTAATTTTACTTTAACTAACTCTTTCGGAGGTTCTGTTTTCATAATAACAAATTCTTACAATACATTTGAAATTTATTTTGACAGCCTTCCAAAAGAAGCGTGTATAGCTCTGGCCACTAATGATTGGGGAAACAGTTCGGGGCTAATTGCAATTCAAGCAACCAGTACCGGGGGCTGGAATTTATTTGAATTTTCTAAAGGATGCGAAGGCTATGCCTCCAATTCTTTAGCAATAGCTTGTCCGATGGGCACAAAAGTTTCAACACCGATGTCTCCGGAAATTGCCGCTAAGGCCTGCGATTGTACCGGAGATACGTGTACGGTCGGGTGGAGGTATGAATAATGGCAAATAAAAAAGACCGGCCTTAATCTTTATCCCGCTAAATAGGTCTTTATGGCCTCATCGCGTTCAAAAAGATACATCAAGGTGCGGAGGGCGGCGCCGCGCGGAGTTGATAAATTTTTATCCTGATTAAGGATTAGCGCGGCGTCTTTGGTTGCGGTTAAAAGCAGGTCGCCGTGCACGCTTAAATCCGCCACTTTAAAGCTGCTGAAACCGGATTGACGCGTGCCCAGAACTTCACCGCCGCCGCGCAGTTTTAAATCTTCTTCAGCAATTAAAAAGCCGTCTTCCGTCTGTTTCATAATGTTCAGGCGGGAGCGGGAAACTTCGCTGAGCGGATAGCCGTACATCAAAATGCAGCTGGAAGCTTCAAAGCCGCGTTTAATGCGTCCGCGCAATTGGTGCAGCTGCGCCAGTCCAAAGCGTTCGGCGTGTTCAATAATCATTATGGTGGCGGCCGGAACGTTTACGCCGACTTCTATTACGGTGGTGGAAACTAAAAGCTTTAACTTGCCGCTTTTAAAATCTTCCATAACCGCGTTTTTTTCGCTTTCTTTCATTTTTCCGTGTACCAAACCAACCAGATTGCCGAATTCCTGCCGCAGGCTCTCATAGCGTTCTTTAGCGGCGGAAAGGTCGATTTTTTCCGACTCTTCCACCAGCGGACAAACCCAATATGCCTGTGTGCCGGTTTGGAGCTTGCGGCCTAAAGCGCTGACAACATCGTGAATTTTGCTAAGCGGCATAACGGTGGTGGTAACAGGTTTGCGGCCGGCCGGCAGTTCGTCTATTTTGGAATAGTCCATATCGCCGAATTGAGTTAGAACTAAAGTTCTTGGAATCGGCGTGGCGGTCATCACTAACACATCGCAGAGCTTGCCTTTTTCAGAAAGGCTTAAACGCTGTTTAACTCCGAAACGGTGCTGCTCGTCTACTACTGCATAGGCTAAATCTTTGAAAATCACATCTTCTGTAAATAAGGCGTGGGTGCCGATTAAAATATCTATTTCGCCGTTTTGCAGCTCGTCTAAAATTTGTTTGCGGGCTTTGCCTTTAATGTTGCCGGTCAGCAAAGCTGTTTTTACGCCGATTTTTTCACAAAGTCCGGCAATGGTTTCATAATGCTGCTGAGCTAAAATCTCGGTAGGCGCCATAATGGCCGCTTGCGCGCCGCATTCCACAGCGTTAAGCATTGTATAAAGCGCGACAATGGTTTTGCCGGAGCCGACATCGCCTTGCAGCAAACGCAGCATACGATATTCAGAGAACATATCGCTTTCAATTTCGGCAATAACCCGTTGCTGTGCCGAGGTTAATTGAAAAGGCAAAATTTCCGCCAGACGTTTTTTTAAATGTCCGTCGCCTTGCAAGGCTCGGCCTTTTTGGTGTTTCAAGCGTTCGCGCACAATGGCGAGAGAAAGCTGGTTAGCCAGCAGTTCATCATAGGCCAAACGGCGGCGCGCGGTTGAATTCGGCGACAAATCGTCCAAAGTCTGAGGGTGATGCGCTTGTTCTAAGGCCTGATTGAAACTCGGAAAATTCTGCTGTTTTATAAATTCTGCGTCCAGCCACTCATTCAGCGGCGGCGTTAAGCCTAAAGCCTGCGTCATTAGTTTGTTCAGCATTTTGTTGGTAACGCCGGCGGTCAGCGGATAGACGGTTTCTATTTGCGGCATTTGCTGAGGCTTGGCGGCGTCAACCACATAGTCAGGGTGCGGCATTTGCCAGCTGTTGTTAAAACGCTCCAATTTACCGGAAATAATTTTTTCGGCACCCACCGGAAAAATGCGGGTCAGCGTGTCGCCGTAAGTTTTGAAAAAAATCAAAATCAGCTGATCCGTACCGTCGTCAACGGCAATGCGGTAAGGCTGCTTGCGGGTTTTGGGAGCGCTATGCTCTATAACGCGAACTTTACCCGTCCAGATATGTCCTTCAGTTGCGGAAACAAGAGGCACATTGCAGCGGCGGTCTATCAAGCCGGAAGGCAAATGCCACAGCAAATCCACCACGCGTTCGCCGCAAAGGTTAGCCACAAGTTTAGCATATTTATCGCCCACGCCGTTCAGGGTGTTGATAGGGGCAAAAAGCGGATATAAAATAGTCGGTCGCATTGTGAATTTGTCTTTTTTTTGTTGCGTTAATGGCTGTATTGTATATATTTTATAACAAAATGTAAACAGGAAAGCGTGATTATGCGGAAAGATGTGAATGTTTGGGCGGGGAAGACGGTTTCTTCGGTTGCCGACGGTTATGAAGCCTTTGTTTTGGCGCAGATTGCCAATGTCAAAAAGCCGGTGCTGTATATTGCAAGCGACGGCGTAAGCTTGGCGCAGACGGCGACAATGCTGCGTTTTTTGCATCCGGAATATGAGGTGTTGGAATTTCCGGCGTGGGATACGGTGCCGTATGACCGGGTTTCGCCGAACAGCGCGCTTTCGGCCAAGCGTATTGAAACATTGGCGAAAATTGTTTTTTATGAGGGCAAAGCTCCGCTGGTGGTCAGTTCAGTTGGAGCGGTGCTGCAAAAGCTGGCGCCGGCAAAAATTTTCCGCAACGCCCGCAAGTTGGTAAAAGTCGGCGAAAAGCTGGATTTTGACAGTTTTCTGCATTATGTTTCGCTGAACGGCTATACACGGGTGGAACAGGTTATGGAGCCGGGGGAATACGCCGTGCGCGGAGATATTGCCGATATCTTTCCGAGCGGTATGGATAATCCGCTGCGTATTGATTTGTTTGATGATGAAGTAGAGCGGCTGCGGATTTTTGACGCAGTAAGCCAGCGCACTATCGGCGATTTGCCGCAATATGAATTCCAGGTGGCAAATGAGGTGGTTTTGGATACCAATACTATCCGCAATTTCCGCGAACAATACCGAGAGCTTTTCGGCGCTGACGGTTTGCATGACGAACTGTATGAGGCGATTTCCAACGGGCAGAAGTATATCGGTATGGAAAACTGGCTGCCGCTGTTTTACAGCGATGCTTTGCCGACTTTGTTCGACTATTTGCCGAATGCGCAGGTTGTGGCCGGTAAAAACACCGAAGAAGCGCTGAAATCTAAAACCGAGGGTATTGCCGATTATTATGAGGCGCGTTTGGAAGCGCTGCAGGTTAAAAGTAAAAACGACACAGAAGCGTACCGTCCTTTGCCGCCGGAAAAGCTTTATATGTCGGCGGCGGATTTTACGGCCAAGCTGGAAGAGCGTCAAGCCACGGTTTTAACTCCGCTGGCGGTTAGTGCCAATGATAATGTGATTGAGCTGAAAACCATTCCGGGGCGGGATTTTTCCCACGCCCGCCATATCAGCAGCGCTGCTGTTTATGAAGAACTGCGCGACTATCTGGCGGAAAACGGCAAATTAAAGCGTGTGATTTGCTGCTATGCCGAGGGTTCGCGCGAGCGTTTGCGTTCTCTGATGTCGGATTATGATATTAAAAACACGGCTTTGGCCAATACTTGGGCGGAAGCTCTGCAGATTTGCGCGCAAAAGAAAATTGCTTTGGTTATTGCCGAGTTGGCGCACGGGTTCAGAGATGACGAATACTGTCTGATATCGGAGCAGGATATTTTAGGCGAGCGTCAGCACCGCAAGGCTAAAAAAGCCAGTTCTAAAGATTTTATCGCCGATGTGTCGTCTTTGAGCGTGGGCGAATTGGTGGTGCATATTGAACACGGTATCGGGCGTTTTCTGGGGCTGGAAAATATTATGGCCGGCGGAGCGCCGCACGATTGTTTGAAAATTGTGTATGCTCACGATGATAAATTGTTTGTACCGGTGGAAAATATTGACGTTATTTCCCGTTACGGCTCCGATGATGAAAATGTGCAGCTTGATGTGCTGGGCGGTGCGGCTTGGCAGGCTAAAAAAGCCAAAGTAAAAGCCAAAATCAAAGATATTGCCGAAAAACTGATAAAAATCGCGGCGGAAAGACATCTTAAAACCGCTGATGTGTTTATTGCTCCGGGCGGGGCGTATGATGAATTTTGTGCCAAGTTTCCGTATAGCGAAACCGATGACCAGCTGCACGCCATCAAAGACGTGATACAGGACTTGGGTGCGGGCGAGCCGATGGATAGGCTGGTTTGCGGAGATGTGGGGTTCGGCAAAACCGAAGTGGCGCTGCGGGCGGCGTTTACCGTGGCAATGTCCGGAGCGCAAGTGGCTTTGATTGTGCCGACGACTTTGTTGGCGCGCCAACACTATCTGAATTTTGCGGAGCGCATGAAGGGTTTTCCAATCCGGGTGCGTATGCTGTCGCGTTTAAGCACGCCGAAAGAAGTGCGTGAAACCAAGCAGGGTTTGGCCGAAGGTTCGGTGGAAATTGTAATCGGCACGCATGCTCTGCTTTCTAAAGATGTAAAGTTCTGTAATCTAGGTTTGCTGATTGTGGACGAGGAGCAGCATTTCGGCGTGGCGCATAAAGAAAAAATCAAGGCGCTGAAATCTGATGTGCATGTTTTGACTTTGAGTGCGACCCCAATTCCGAGAACATTGCAGCTTTCATTAACCGGTGTTAAGCAGCTCAGCATTATCGCCACGCCGCCGGTGGATAGGCTGGCAGCCCGCACTTTTGTAATGCCGTTTGACAAGGTGATGATAAAAGAGGCGATTTACCGAGAAAAATTCCGCGGCGGGCAAACGTTTTTTGTATGTCCGCGGGTGTCGGATATTGCCGAGATTTTGGAAACGCTGCAAAATTTGGTGCCTGATGTTAAAATTGCGGTGGCGCACGGGCAAATGCCGGCTAAGCAGCTGGAAGATATTATGAGCGATTTCGCCGATGGCAAATATGATGTTTTGCTTTCGACCACCATTATTGAGTCCGGTATTGATATGCCGCGCGTAAATACCATGATTATTCACCGCGCCGATATGTTTGGTTTGGCGCAGCTGTACCAATTGCGCGGACGGGTAGGGCGCTCCAAAGTGCGCGGCTATTGCTACTTTACGGTTCCGGCGCGCAAAAAGCTTAATCCGGTGGCGGAAAAGCGTTTGAACATTTTGCAGGCTTTGGATACACTGGGAGCTGGGTTCTCTTTGGCCAGCCACGATTTGGATATCCGCGGTTCGGGCAATGTGCTGGGAACGGAACAGTCCGGACATATTAAAGACGTGGGTATTGCTTTGTATCAGCACATGCTGGAAGAGGAAATCGCCCGTCAAAAAGCCGGACAGGCCGAGGCAGCGCAAAGTTCTGCCGATACCGATTGGGCGCCGCAGATTACAACCGGCGTGCCGCTGATGATTCCGGAAAGCTATGTCAAAGATTTGGGCGTACGGCTTGGCTTGTATAAGCGTATCGGTTCGCTCAAAGACAAAGACGAGCTGCTGGATATGCGCGAAGAACTGATTGACCGTTTCGGACCAATTCCGCCGGAAGTGGAAAATCTGCTGCAAACCATAGAAATCAAACAGCTTTGCTATGCGGCTAACGTGGCGAAAGTTGACGCCGGAGCCAAAGGAATTTTGATTGCTTTCCGCAACAATACTTTTGCGGCGGCGGATAAATTGATTGATTGGGTGACAAAGTCATTCGGCGTGCTGCAAATCCGTCCGGATCAAAAATTGTTTGTTTCTAAAGACTTGTCGCAGTACAGCGAACGCATTGCGGTTTTGAAAAATACAATTTCTAAACTAGCGGGCTTGCTGTAGAAGTTCATCAATAAGCTTTGATGAGGTATAGCGAAGTATAGTTTCAGACTATAACTTTAATGGAAAATCCTAACGCTCCAGCCGATTTTTTAAGGCATATTGCATAGAGATACTGTCATCGTCATCATAATCATCCCGGTAATTGCGGCTTTCCTGATGGTTTTTGTAGTTCTTCAAGATATCGTATTTGTCTACATATATAACTTGTCCGCAAACCGGATTAAAATCATCGTTATCATACACAACCCAAAGCACATTCATTTTGGCTAAATCAGCTCTTGGCATATTTCCATAACCATCGGTAAACACTATTTTATTTACCTCTTTTTTGCGAGAAAAAGCACGCACGGCATTATCTATATCTGTTCCGCCGCCGCCGGGAATGCGCAGATTGTCTATATCTTTGACTTTTTTAATTTTTTGAAAGTCATAAACGGTATCATCAAAAAATCCGACTTCCAAATCCGAATCTTTTAATATCGGCTTAACCTGCCGTAAAAACTCACGTACCAGGCCTCCGCTGACAGAACCGCTGACATCAATCATAACCTGTGTTTTTGATTTGCTTTCTTCCTCTATATCTTCCACTCTGGCCATATAATCATTTGCGGCGCTTGAGCGGCGATATGACCAGCGGCTATCCTCTTCTTCTATAGATTTTTTGAGGACTTTACGCCAATCAGCAACCTGATGTTCGGTTTCTCCGACTTCGCCGAAACGTTCGGCAATATTTTTATCAGCCATAACCTTTTTAAGAGTCTGGTATTTATTTTTTTCTATGGAAATACGGCTTTTTTGCGCAATATCATGGCGTTTTTGTTTATTATCTTTCAAAAAGTTTCTTTCATAATTTTCGTCAGAGCCATCCTGCTGTTTGCTGCCGTAAGAGCTGCTGCCCAGCGAATAACCTTTAGGACCGCCGTTATTTGGCTGCTGAGAGTTATTATTATCTCGGCGGAACATTTTTTTAACGTGTTCAATCAGCGTTTTTTTCTTTTCTTTATCCTCATATTCTTTAATGGCTTCTTTCCAGATTTCATGGTTGCCGCTTCCGGCGCTGGCATTACCGGCGTTTCTTAAATTGCTTTCTGTCAGCATGGAATTATTATCATTTTGCGGGGCTTGGCTTTCGCCGGTAAATTGATTTTTGCTTTGTCCGCTGAGAGATTGAGAACTTTGCCCGCCGGCCTGAGGATTGGGAGAATGATCTTTAGGTTGATTATTGGCAGAATATTGCTGATTATCAGAGTATTGCTGAGTTTGACTCTGCTTATTTTCTATTGACTCTCCGTTATTTTTTTCTTCATCAGATAAATTATCAGATGCGGACTGCCCTAAAGAATTGCCTTGACCTGCTTGTCCTGACTGTTGGTTTTGTCCGGCTTGTCCAGATTGCCCAGCCTGCTGTTGCCCTTGCTGAGAGCCACCGTTTTGCTGTTGGTTCTGTTGACCTTGCTGCGAGTTCCCGCCTTGCTGCTGGTTCTGTTCGCCTTGCTGAGAGTTGCCGCCTTGCTGCTGGTTTTGTTCGCCTTGCTGAGAGTTGCCACCTTGCTGTTGGCTCTGTTCTCCCTGTTGAGAGTTCCCGCCTTGCTGCTGGTTCTGTTCTCTCTGTTGAGAGTTACCGCCTTGCTGTTGGCTCTGTTCTCCTTGCTGAGAGTTACCGCCTTGCTGTTGGTTTTGTTCTCCCTGTTGAGAGTTGCCGCCTTGCTGCTGGTTTTGTTCGCCTTGCTGAGAGTTGCCACCTTGCTGTTGGCTCTGTTCTCCCTGTTGAGAGTT
>CAVGVF010000027.1:0-10150 GCA_963632615.1 uncultured Eubacteriales bacterium | reverse complement strand
TTCTCCCTGTTGAGAGTTACCGCCTTGCTGTTGGTTTTGTTCTCCCTGTTGAGAGCCGCCATTTTGCTGCTGGTCTTGGTTGTCTTTATGTTCTTTGCCGTTTTCTTTTTCTTTCAGCAGCAAGTCGTACATTTCATCAGCCGATTTATTCAATGCCTGTGGAATATTTATATAGCCGTTTGGAATATCCAAACCTTCATGCTGCAGAATTTGATTGATAACGGCATCGGTGGCGACATTCCATAGCTGAAGGTCGCGGTCTTTACAGCGCATGATATGGTTGAAAGCCACATGCATAACTTCATGCGTAAAAGTAAAGGTTTGCTGTTTTTCATCTAATTTGCTGAAAAAGGTTGGAGAATAATATACAGTATTTCCGTCAGTCGCAGCAGTCATAACTTCATCTTTAGCCACAACCTCAAGCTTTTCCAAATTAACACCGAGCAGCGGAAATTTGCACAGTACCATTTCTTTAATGTAATCAATATCTACATATTTAGACATTTTTATTCAGCACTCCAAACTAAAGACAGTTTTTTGATTTTTTCAGAAATTGCATTGCAGTTTTTTACCGGCATAATAATTTGCACATTGGCAGGAAGTTTGTAGTTTCCGGCGCGTTTGTCTTTTATCAGGCCGATAAATTGTTCTTGTTTATCTAAAGAAACTTCATCAAGATTGGCAATAACCAAATAAGCCTTATCTTGTTCGGCTTTTTGGCTCAGCAAATTTTGCCATTCAGATTTTAGATGCAGTTCGCGCTCGTCAATATCAGCCGGCAAAGCTATAAAATTATATGGTTCAAATTTTATAGTGCTGACAATCAGTAACGGCTGCTGCTGATTGTTATTCAAAAATTGCTCTAAAAGAAATCTTGATTTTGTAATCATGCTATTATCTTCCTTCATGCAAAGCTGACATTCTGGCAATTCGCAAAGCTCTTTCGTCATTGCCTTTAGCCCAAAGCGAATCAAACAATTTACAGTTTTCCGAGCCAAGATTGTATTGAATAAATTTTCTTATTGTTTTCATGTTTTTATCATCAACATGGCGCAGATTATAGGTCAAAGCAATTTTGGCGCAGCTGTCTTCCGGGATGTCGCTGCTATAGTAATCATTATTTATAATGTCTTCTACCGACAGCGGCGGATTTTTGGCAAAAGCCATAAAGGATGCGGATATGTTTTTACCGAGTTTGCTTTCCAGCAGTTCACGGCGGATAACGCCTTGATTATCATAAATAATATCCGAAACTTGTTCCCAGCCGCGCGGGTCTATGGCATAGCTTTTAGGGTCTTCTTCATCATATTCCGAATAAAACACTTTTTTTCCATAGGTTGCCACAAATGACGACACCAGCGGGTGAATATTTTGGCGCCCGGGCTCTTCCGGATGTTTGATGCTTTCTTCGCTGCCCCATTCTACCCAATCCAAAACGTTTGGTTTGAGATAGATGTGACCGCACATACGGCGGAACAGCGGTTCCGGCATATTATAGGCGGCGCCGGATTCTTCCTTGCTGTTGCCGGCTAAAACCACAACCGAATTTGACGGCAGCTGTCCTTTGCTTGGGCTGATAGATTTTTTCAAGGTAATATGAAAGATAAGGCTTTGAGTGGTCGGGCGGGCGTTTGTTACCTCATCAATAAACAAAACATGCATTTTATTAGGTTCTTTTTCGCACTTTTTGCAAAGTTCGGTGTACCAGTCCGGAGCAACCCAAATACCATCGCCGGATGACATATTTTCGGCTGTTGCTTCAACCATGTTGCCGTCCGGATAACGTACTTTGCCTACAATATCTTCCGGCAGCACGCCGTTCCACAGCGGCACAGCCGTTAAGTCCGGATCAATTTCTTCTACACGGGCGGTTTTGCCAACGCCGGATTGACCGTGCAGCATAAAGCTCATACCGTTCTGCACATAAAAGTCTATTTGCTCTTTTACAGACATCGGGCTTTCGTCTACCATAACACCGTATTTTTTGCGGTGTAACAGGTTAGAAGGTTTGGCTTTGATTTTAGTTTCGGCTACAACGTTTTCTTGCTGAGATGTTTCCGTTTTTGTCTGCGGATAAATTTCTTTTTGAGGCTCAGCCGCCGGAACTACCGGCTGTACATTAGGCATAGTCTGAGTATTTTGCGGCTGTTGAGCAGCTGTGTTTTGCTGATTTGCTTTTTGCTGCTGATCTCTTTGGTAGCTCGCCATATAGCTTGGACCAGCTGAAACCGGCTGAGGATTCACGGCTTTTTTAGCCGGTGCGACAGAAGGCATTATATTGTTTTTAAAATAATGGAAATTACTCTTTTGTTGTTCGTCTGTCATCAGACCAAGTTCCTTTGCAAAATGGTTTTGAAGATATTCTTTTATCGTTGTGTCCGAAAAATTATGAGAGCCGAGTTTAACATCAATAGGAATACCGGAAAATAAAGCTTTGGTTGAAATTAATTTGTCAGTTTTTTCATCATACAGCCATTCTACCGGTTCTACTTTTATCCAGTATGGCGCATATTCTCTTTCTACTTTTTTGATATAAACATATTTTTCATTGTTAAATTCATAAGCTTTGTGTGTGACTTCTTCCATTTCTCTTAAATTGTTTGGCCTATAAAAAGTGTAATCTGCAACCGGCTTTAGAGAATTGGCCAGAAAAGCTTCATTTAATTTAGTTGATAAATCATTAGTTCCATTAGAATCATCATTAACAACAGTTTGCGGATATTCTCCGAATCTATAAAGCTCAATGGTTTTGCCGTTTGCTGTTTTTATATATCTGGAAGGGAGAGGAAGCAAACCGGAAGCTCCATCAATGACGGGGACAATATGAACATTTCTATTATTTGCATTAAATTCTGTAACTTTATTATCTTTTGCGCCAATGTATATGTTAGAACCAAAGAAAGGGCTGTCATTGCCATAAAAGTCTTGTTTAGTTTTAGATGCTATTATTTTAGACTTTTTATCATCCGGATTTAAGATAGAACTGAAACCAGTTATTTCAAAAGGAGTATCATATTCCTTTATAATATCCAGCCTTGAATCGCCCATTCCGGTTATCAGGTAGTCGTCTATGGATAACATAGTTAAATCTAACATTTATTCCTCTGTATTTCTTTAGTAATTTTCTCAAATATGTCAAATATTAGCAATTTTTATATATTTTGTCAACTGTAATTTGTCAAAAAAGTACAATAATTTGAATGAAAAATAGTCAGCGCTGTTATTAGTTTATTATAATTTTGTTTAATTGTATAAAATTTGTCAAAATTTCTTGACTTTTTGTTGAAAAAATGCTAAATATAAAAACTGATTTAGTATTATTTTATGTTTCATCAATTTTTTTACATATATTATGGATAGTAAGGTTAAGACTTTTAAGAATGTTGTTTCTGATTTACAAATCAGTGATGAAAATGCAAACAATGCTTTGGGTTTGGAGTTGGAATCTGATAATTCCGACTTAAAGTCTCAAAAATCAGCTGAAAACGCTTCGGTTGCAAAAGCTGCAAAGCTTTTTGATTTTGATGACATCCAAAAGCCAAAGTCTGCTGACATGCCGCAGGACAATGATTGTCTGATCGAAACAGCCTGTTCCTTGGTGTATCTGGATAAACAATCTAATCAGCTTTGTATAAAAAAAGGATTGGATTTAAGCAAAAAGGATACTCTTTGGGGAATACAGCTGGAAACCGGAGAAGTCATTGAGCTTTGTCGCCAATATCGTTCTTATAAAGAAAGTGCCGATATTGTTGAAAAGCTGGCTTATTACGAGTTTACGACAGTAAATCTTATTTCTGAAAATGAAATGGAATCTCTGTTGGCTTCTGATGTTGCGGCGCTGGAAAACGATTTTAACAAAACTGTTGAAACACTGGCGCAATACGGAATAAAGGCGGATAAGTTTGGAGGGCGCTGCTGGCTTAACGAGCGTAAAGATTATGAAGACTTGATAAAATACGCGGCGCTAACGGCTAAAGACTTTTGGATAGGGCAAAACAACAACATAGATGTTGTTTCGCAGCAGCAAGATGATTTTATTGATCGTATTGTTTTGCAAAGAATAAGTCCTGCGGTAAAGGCTCCATATCCGGTGATTTATCTGTTTGGCAATAAATTGGTGGCTGATGAGTATCTGCGTATGGAAGATCTCAGTAAAGTGTTTGGCGCGATGCTGGCTCCTCGTATGGTTGTCCGTTTTACAAGTTATGATTTTGCTGACAATATGACGCAATATGATAAAGACTGTGCGTTACGTTTTTATGGCAAAACAGGCTATAAATCAGACAAGAAATTGCAGGAACTGGACACCACTGATTTCAATATTCGAGTGGAACAAACTGCCGATATCTTTGAAAAGTACGGAATAAAAGTTACGACAATGATACCTTGTTCCGCCGGCGGTAAAAGAATAGGTTCTTATGAAACTTTTTTCTTTTGATTAACCTTGAACGAAAAAATCTCGCATTGTAAAAATGCGGGATTTTTTTTATATCTTATTTTGATAAATGTGCAAAGTAAATTTGATGAGCTTAATCCAAAACCGCACATTTGGGAGCAGGAGTCTGACAAAAAACTGCAGAAATGTCAGAGCTTTTACAGTTTTTTGGTTAATTGTATAAATTTTGTCAAATTTTCTTGACTTTTTGTTGAAATAATGCTAAATATAAAAACTGATTTAGTATTATTTTATGTTTCACCAATTTTTTTACATATATTATGGATAGTAAGGTTAAGACTTTGAAGAATGTTGTTTCTGATGAACATGTTGGAGATAACGAGTCACAATCTGTTGCAACAGCAGAGCCAAAGCCGGTTCAAGCAACGCTTAAAAAGCCGGAAGATGTTATTATAACCGATATTCCATTGGTATATTATAACGAAACGGCAAAAACATTGTCTATTGAGGCTGTTTTGGATTTGGACCGCAAAAATGAGCTTTTCGGAGTGTATTTTTCTTGCGGTTTGGTGCTGGGATTGAATGCAACATTCAATTCAGACGGTTCGTTTGAAAACGCTTTCAAACAAGCTGCCGAATTAAAATGCAACGGTGTTTCCGGGCGTCTTCTCTCTAAAAATGAACAAGTTTATCTGAATCTTGTGGCCGAAACCGAAGAGTATGACAGATTTGTGAACACTATTAAAGTTCTGCACAGCAACGGAATTAAAGCTGTTTGCTGGGACGGAAGTTTTTGGTGCTGCGAGGGCGGAAGCAGAACCAATGGTTTTTGTTTGAAATTGAATTATAAAAACCGCGATTTCAAGTGTAACTATGCAGATGGTGCAACGGCTTCGCGCTTTGCTGTGTTTTTTGATTTTGATGATGAACAAAAACAAAAGTTAGCTGACTTGCCGCTGGATAATGATTATCTGGTTAAAACTGAATTAGCTGTGGTGTATCTTAATAAGTGGACTGATAAGTTCGGTACTACCACCTATAGGCTCAGTATTACCAAGGGATTGGATTTGAACAGAAAAGATGATGTTTGGGGATTGCAGCTGAAAACCGGAGAAGTTATAGAGCTTCGCCGCAAATATCGTTCGTATGAAAAGGCGTGTTGGCTGATTAAAGACTTTGCTTATCACAACTATAAAGGTCTGAATTTTGTTTCTGAAAATGAAATAAACAGCGTACTTACGACAGACATTTCCGCTGTGGAAAGTGATTTTAACAAAACTGTTGAAACGCTGTCGCAATACGGAATAAATGCAGATAAGTTTGGCGGGCGCTGTTGGTTACGCGGAGCTAAAGAAGATGACTGCTGCGTAAAATACGCCGCGTTAAGCCAGTTAGACTTTTGGCTGGGGCAAAGTGATAGCATTGATGTTGTTTCACCGAAGCAGGATGATTTTATTGACCGTATGGTAGTGCAAAATGTTAGTCATGCTGTTAAAACGCCGTATCCGATAGTTTATAAGTTTGGCTATGAGCTGCTGGCTGATGACTATTTGCGTATGGAGTATCTTAATAACGTATACGGCGCAATGATAGCTCCGCGTATGGTTGTTAAGTTAACGACAGCCAGTAGCTATTACGATAGTAGTATACGCTTCTATGGAAAATCCTGTTTTAAGTCAGAAACAAAATTAAAAGAGATGGACACAGACGACTTTAATACCAGAGTTATGCAAATCGTAAATGTTTTGGAAAGCTATGGTATTAAATCTGTATCAGTATCACCTTGTAATACTTTTAAAAAAGTTGAAGCTGACAATGTTATGTTCTTTTAACCTTGAACAAAAAATCTCGCATTGCAAAAATGCGGGATTTTTTTTATATCATATCTTGACAAATATACAAAAACAGCTTAATGTAAACCTGATTTTGTATATTTATGTTTAATTTTTTAAATATTTTAATATGATTGTACTTATAGAAGCAAAACCAAGTTGTCCAATTGATTTTGAGTTGAATTCATCAGATGAAGTAATTATCGTTGGTGGTTATAAAAATATTCTGGAATATTTTTATAATGAGGGGGCGTCTCCGCAAAATAAGGCTGTGTATACCCCTAAAACACCTCACTTGAAAGTGGATGATTTCGATGGCGGCCATTTTAATGTTTCATTCCGACAAAACGGCGAAGTTGTGGTAAATGGAGCAGGGGCTGAGGTAATTAAAGAGTGCTTGAAAACAGGATGTCCTTTTAATATTTGGGATGAGCGTTTGTATTATATAGAAGAACAGATGCAAATGGAAAGAAAAATGGCTGAAGTTCAACGCAAACTCAAGGATATGGAAGATGAGCGCAATCACGCATACAGCGATTGGAAAATAGGCGAACACGAAGGAGATAATGAACCTTATTATAATTAAAAGAGTTATTTTCTTCATTTTGCTAAAATTTAAAAAAGAGGTTTATCTGTTAAGTGGATAGACCTCTTTTTTGTATAAATAACTTGACAAAAAATAAAATAGGCTTAATATAAATTTGATTTTGTATATTTATGTTTAATTTTTAAAACTATTATATTATGGTAAGTTATGTATGTGCAGGCATTATTGCCGGCGGTCTACTTATGCTTTTGTATTTTGTTTTTTTGCAGCTTTATGCAAACTCAATGAAGAATAAAGCTGACAAAGAGGAGGAACGGTTCAAAAAGTTTGAAGGGCATTTAGCTTATTTGATTTATTCTCGTATGTCTAAGTGGATACGCACCGACGTGGACGACATGCAGCGTAAATTTAATGAGTTTAATCCAAAGCCTTATCTTATGAAGCAAGAAACTGAGCGTTTGAAACTTGAAGCTCCGCCTCAAGACCCGCAAGAACAAATGCAGCTGGCATTGCTTAAACAGCAAGATGAAGAACGTCAGCAAAAAGAGCAGGCAGCAGCAATAAAGCAATATTGGGAGTCTATACAGCCGGAACTCAACAGCTTTAGCCGGAGTTCTGATGATGCGGTTAAAAAGGCTGCAGGTATGAAGATTTTGGAAATATCTGAAGATATCTTTTCTTTAGACTATCTGAAACAGCAATACCTGTATATTTTAGCCGATTATGTACAGCCGCTGCAAGAAAGTGAGGCAGATAAGGCGCAAAAAGAAAAAGTGCTGGAAGCTGTTTATCAGGAATTGTATGGCTGGGCAATTTAGTTTTTGATGATGCCTCTGCATTGTTGAAAATTGAAAATGTTAATTTACTAAATGTTGTATTAAATTTTATTGACTATGAATATTGTAATTTTGATTGTATCTGCTCTGGCATCAGCAATCTTATGCTTAGCGATTGTCAAACTTTGCGGTTGTGATATTTGGTTTAAGCCGGAAGCTGAACCTGCAAATTATGCAAGAGATGTTTATATTTTGATTAAAAATGAAAGGCATGGTTATCTTTATAAAAAAGGTGACTGTCCGCAAGATTTAAGCTGCCAATATCATGATCTTAGGGAGCATTTCAAAAATCATGAATATTATAATATAAAGGCAGAAAAACTCTTGCAGCTGGGCAATAACTTTACTGTAGACGAGCTGAATAAACAATGCAATGAACTCGGAAAACAGTATGTTCCATCGCCGAATTATACAGATGAAAAAAATCTGGAGCTGCTGGATAAACTGTGGGAGTTATACAAAGCTAGAGAGCAGCTTATGGATAGAGCTTCTGATAAAAAGAAGCATACAGTCCTTATAACTCTGTAACTAATAAAAAACTGCGGAAGTATTAAAGCTTCTGCAGTTTTTTGTAATGAAATATAATCTATATTATTTAGTGCCTGCTTAATCAGAGGAGCAAGATTTGTTTCAGTGACTAATATTTAAATTTTCTTTCAAATACTTCAAAAATGCCTGGCAGCCCTTATAGATATCGCTGTAGGTTTCGTCAAAGTTGCCGGTATACCACGGGTCGCGGATATTGCGTGGATTGTTTGTAAAATCCAGCAAGCGATAAATTTTATGCTTAGTATCCATGCCGACAAGTGACTGAATATCTTCAATATTACTGTCGTCCATCGCCAAAATATAGTCAAAGTACGTATAATCTTGCGGGCGAATGCGGCGGGAATAATGCTCTTCAAACGGCACATGCTTAGATTTCAGTATCTCGCGTGTTCCATAATGAATACCGGCATGACACATTTCATTATAACTTTCCGTAGCTGCGGAATCTATCTCAAATTTATCAGCCAATCCCTTTTCCGCAACCATTTGCTTCAAGACAAATTCCGCCATTGGCGACCGGCAAATATTTCCCAAACAGACAAACAAAACTTTAATCATTATTTCTTTTCCAATTCAGCAAATTTTTGCTGCATTGTCGGGTTGCCTCGTGTCAGTTTTTTGATAGTTATGTCCTGTGCCTTGTCATTGGCCAAGCGCAGATTATTTTCAGATGAGAGTAAAGCCGCTTTGGTCTTTTGCAGAGTTTCAATCGTCTTGTCTATATCTTTGATAGCTTCGTCAAATTTCTTTTGGGCAAGTCCATAATTATAGCTGAATTTCTCTTGAAAATCCAAAAGCTTGTTTTCAAAATTAGTTACATCGATATTTTGATTACTGTATTCCACCAGTTGGCGTTTATATTCAATTGAATTAGCCGCCGCATTGCGCAGCAAAGTAATTATCGGAATAAAAAACTGAGGGCGGATAACGTACATTTTTGGGTATTTGTAAGAAACATCTACAATGCCAGTGTTATAAAATTCGTTGTCGGCTTCCAGCAGCGATACCAAAACCGCATATTCGCAACCCTTTTCATTGCGGTCTTTATCCAGTTCCTTGAAAAAATCCTCATTTTTATGCTTGGTGGCGGTAGTGTCCATTTCGTTTTTCATCTCAAACATAATGGAAATATATTCTATGCCATCATCAGTTTTATCTCTGAAAATAAAATCGCCTTTGCTGCCGGTTTTAGCGTCATTATCTTTTTCAAAATAGGCGTTTTGAAAACCGGTAGCCCGCAAGCGGTTAAACTCAATTTCGCAATGCTGCTCCAGCGTTTCTCCCACCATTTTGGTAGACATCTTAGTTTTCAGATCTTTATAATAAGCGATAAGATCGTCTTTTTCTTTGAGCTGAAAAGTATATTTTTCTTTAAGACTCTGTTCCTGCAGCTGCTTGTCTTTAGCTGCATCCTGCAGCTTGGTTTCCAGCAAAATAATCTGCTTTTCTTTTTCAACAATCGTGTCTTTCTGCGCTGAAACTGCCGTGGTTACCGCTAAAGTACGCTCTTGCTCGCTGGAGTTTATTTTAGATTTAAGCTGTTCGTTTTCCTGCTTCAAAGAATTTAACGCCCGCTCTTTTTCCAGTTCATAATCTTTACCTTGAGAGGCTAGCTGAGCTTTTAATTTTTCAATTTCTTGATTTAACTCCGACACAGACTGAGCTTTTTCGGCCTCCGCCTGAGTTTTAAGGAGAGAAAGCTCGCTGTTTTTAGCTTTTTCAATCTGAGCCACGCGCTCGCATAATTCTTTATGAAATTCCGCGTCTTTGATTTGACTGACAATAGCCGTATAGCCGCTTTCATCAACTGTAAAAACTTCCCCGCACTTTGGGCATTTAATCTCCGGCATCTTTATTCTCCTGAATATTATGCATATAACTTTCTAGCATATTTGTTAATAAAAGAATTTAATCCATTACCTGCTTTAGCGAGCATTTTCATTGTTTCTACCTTTTCCTTACCAGCACTAGAATATGTATAGGTATACAC
>CAVGVF010000026.1:6579-19022 GCA_963632615.1 uncultured Eubacteriales bacterium | reverse complement strand
GTTATCGCACTTCTCTGAGTTTGAGTAGTCGGATAATAGTGTATATGTATAGTTGCTGCAGTCTTTTGGCGTACATCCAGGATAAACACACTTGCCGCAAGGGACACTGCCGGAATAACCGTCATATTCAACGGATGTAGCTGATTGTCCGTTTTGAGACGAACACATATTTATGCTGGTTAAGCCCTTTGTATATCCGGTCGGACACGGTGTTTCTGTACATTCACTTGTTTTTACAAACGTTGAATCGAGCGGACATTTTTCTATATTGCAATCATATCCAGGAGGTAAGCTGGAACTAGGCACATAACCTTCAGAGTAACAGTTAGTGCAATAACCATTTATTCTACCTTGGTTACGGCATTGGCATTGAATGCAGTTAGGATAATTAGAATTAGTATAACGGTAGAAGCCTTTGCTTGTGTCACAGTCTGCAGTTGCTGCAGGTTCATAACCGGACGGGCAATTTACAGAGGTATCGCAAGTGCCGCATTCATTGCCATCGGAATCCTTGACATCGGCATAATCGAAACTTCCACCTTTAGCCGTGCATTCAGCGCGGGTTATATACCCCATTTCCGGACAGGTTATATACGGAGTATTTTCGCATTCACCGCATTCCTCATTGTTTTTATCAATTATTCCATTTGTTTTAAATTCTTGATTGGTACAATCAGATTTTATTTTATACTTCATATCATGACAGGTTTTAGTCGGATTTGGCTGCGGATTGGCGCAGTCATCAACTTTCCAGCAGTTTCCGCACGGGACGCAGCATTTGCCTTCATTAGCTGCTGTAGTCTCACATGCTTCTTTAGACGTGGTGCAGCTTAAGTAGTAGCAAAAGCCTTGTTTCTTAACCTCTTCACACTTGCCTTTTTTCAAATTTGCTTCATCACTGGTGCGATAAGTACAGTTGGCACCGCTGTCGCCTTTATAACCGTAATTTACGCCGCCGCAGTTACCGTCAGGTAAAAAACACACCGTTGCCATGGCTGCAGATGAGCAGAATAGCCCAACACATAAACCATACGCTAACGATGTCAAATAATGTTTTATCATTTTGACACTCCTAATTATATCATTACACTGCGGCGACAACCAGCGTTGTTCCGCTTGCGGTAAAATGTCCAAAAAACAAAAGCTTTCAGGACTCCCCAATTTTTACCAATTTTATCATAGCATGAAGTTCTGTTTTTTTCAAGAAATATAAAGCGCGCGGCTTAAATATTCATATATTTGTCATAAATCAAAAAAATGGCGTATCCGGCGAGGCTCGAACTCGCAACCTTCGGCGTCGGAGGCCGACACTCTATCCAATTGAGCTACGGATACTTTCACGATTCGTGATAATTTTTCATCTTTTTACATAATTTTACTTGACTTGTCAATGAAATGAATGTATTAACAAGCAACAAATAATGTTGAATTTTAACTTTGAGGATTTATAAAATGGCTAAGAAATGTGATATTTTGGGCACCGGCGTTATGAGCGGCAACAATGTAAGCCATGCTAACAACAAAACTCGCCGTCGTTTTTTGCCTAATTTGCAAGTTGTATCTTTGTTCAGCGAAGCTTTGAACAGAGTTTTCAAATTGAAAGTTTGCTCTAAAACCCTGCGTTCTATTGAACACAACGGCGGTTTGGATTCTTATTTGGAAAAAACTTCCAATACTAAATTGACTGAAGAAGCTAAAAAAATCAAAAAAACTATCGCTTCTAAAAAAGCTGCTGCTTAATTTTGAACAGATTATAAAAAAAAGCTCCGATATTTCAAATATCGGAGTTTTTTTGTTGCTAGAGGCACATCGGATACAGAATGTAATACAATGTTGAAAACATCAAAATTCCGCAAGCCGTTGCAATTACCGTGGTTGCCAAATGGCTTGACATCTTCTGTGCAAACTCTTTGCTGAATGTAAACAGCGTTGCTATAAAATAATACAAAAATTCTAAAAACAGAATTACCGCAAAAATGGTCACACAGATTGCAGATAAGACTACTGTACCAAAAATTATTGTGAATCCAACTGCCGCGCTTGCGTCCAGATAATTCAAAACCAGCTTGCCGCAGCCCCAGAGCAAAGCACCGGTCAAACAAGCTCCAATCAGTATAGGCAGAGAATCTGCAGCTAATGCAATGTACCACTTTTTAGTTCGGCTGGCTAAAATCGTAAAATATACGAATAAGCAAACAAGCGGAGCCAAAAGAATATATGAACCGTAATTCAGCAAGCTGATATAAGCAAGCGCACTGGCACAAAACATTCCTGCAACGCTTCCGCCGAAAATAAAGGAAAATTGTTTAACAAATTTCATAAGACAAAAGAATTAAAAGTTAATAATTAAATTTCAGCGTCAGTATACGGAAATTTTTATTTTTTGTCAATAAAATCATTGCATTTAAATTTTATAAAGCTATACTGAAATTACAAATTATATTATTAACGCTTTAATTTTTATGACTTATGGAGAATAAAGGTTGGAACCAGATTCGTTTGGTAGTTGGCATTATCGGTGTTTTTATGCTGATATTTTTGCACCTTTCCGGTGTGCTGCCGATAGTTGATACTTGCTTGTTCGGGGTATGGTTTGCGGTGTTTGTGCTTGCGACCAGAAATTTGCAGTGTTTGCCTTGGTCTTTGGGCTTTACGGTGTTTTATGCCTCGCTCTTGTTCCTGGGATATCATTTCCCGCTGCTTGAATGGGATGCGCCGTCACTGAATTTTATGCCGCAGGCGGTATTTTATGGCAATAAGCTGGCGATTTTGCTGGTAAATGCCTTTTTCTATTTTTGCGGAGCTGTGGCTCTGATATTTTTGGTTTGCGCTGTTCTGAGCGGCTTTGACTATTTCAAGCAACGCTCGGCCGGCCGATAAATAAAAAAAGGAACTGATTTTGTATCAGTTCCTTTTTTGTGGCTTTGCGCGCAATTAGTCTTCTAATTCGCCGACATACATGCCGATAGCGTGTGCGGCTTTTACGCAGTCGCTGTGTGCATCCAAACCGGTGGTGCCGGCGGCCACAACTTCATCCAAAGTAAAGGAAGTGATTTTGCCGTTGCTGAGCGATACCATGCGGTCGGTGTGGCCCTCTGCCAGCAAACGAACGGCTTCAGCTGCCAATACAACGGCTAATGTACGGTCAAAAGAGGTCGGATTGCCGGAGCGCTGAACGTGTCCGAGCTTGGTAACGCGGGTTTGGAAACCTTTGTAGTTGGCGTTAATCAGGCTGCTCAGATAATCGCCGATACCGCCGTTGATTTTTTCGCCGACCATATTTACGGCACCGGTAACAGCTTCGCCTTTTTCAGTTTTAACACCCTCAGAAACCACAATCAAAGCGCTGGTGCGGCCGCTGGCTTTTACGGCTTCCAGCTTTTTAACGATACCGTCCAAAGTGTATGGAATTTCCGGAACCAAGCAAATATCGGCAAAACCGGCAATAGCGGAATGCATAGCCAAGTGTCCGGCGTCGCGTCCCATAACTTCCAAAATCAAAGCGCGGTGATGCGAGCGGGCGGTGGTCATCAAATCGTCCAAAGCGTCGGTGCAGACTTGGCAAGCGGTGTTGAAGCCGACTGAAAATTCTGTCAGCGGGGTATCGTTGTCAATAGTCTTAGGAATACCAATCATTTTTACGCCGGCCATTTTGCAATAGGTGCTGACAATGTTCATACTGCCGTCGCCGCCGACTACTACAACCGCGTCCAAACCAAGTTCGCGAACACCTTCTCCGAAGCGCTGAGCCAAAACTTCCTGCGATTCTTTTACGCCGGTGTTGAGCGAGCCCAAATAAGAGCCGGCCATTCTCGGCCAAGGAGTGCTGCTGAAGTTTTCTTCTGTTAAAATTTCGTATGAAAGCGGGCGGTTAGTCAAACCGTCAGTGCCGTCATGAATGCCGTAAACTTCCCAGCCTTGTTTAGTGGCGGCGTTTACTACGGCCATAATTACAGCGTTAAGTCCGGCGCAGTCTCCGCCGCTGGTTAAAATACCGATTTTTTTGATGTTAGTCATTCTATAAAAACTCCGTTTTAAATTATTGCAATCAGTCAAAAAATAATGTATACTCTTTACAACTTTGAACGAAAAAATCCACAAAAAAATGGATTTTGTTACAAGAAAATTGCAGAAAGGGTTATTTTACTGATGATAGGTAATGATAAAGCAGCTAAACTTCAACTGCTGTTGTGTGAGCTTAAACTGGAACAAAGACATGTTAATACGGATATGTCAAGATTGCTTAAACAAGGAAAAACCGTTGATTTTTATCAGGCAAAGCAGCTGGCAGGGCAAAAAGTCGGTTTAGCCAAAAAAATCAGTAAAGTAGAAAATTCTATCAATCCGAATATTATCGCCTAAAATTTTAGGCAGAATTTGAAAGGCTCGCTTTCCGGCGGGCTTTTTTGTTATAAAAATTTGACATAAAGCTAAAAATAAGGTATCATAAAGTTGCTTTATAAAGAATTATGTAAAATTATTAGGATGTGGATTATTGGTTAGAAAGTTTTGCTTGCATAACTGATTGACTTTGTCTGAATGTTTGAAGATTCTGCGTAAGGTGTTGTTTCTCGGCTGAAATATTTTTTGCTGAAATCTCTGAAACAGCTTATATTTTTATTCACGATGACATTGGAGATTATGTTATCAAAAATCTTTTTCATTATGAAGAATGTTTTTGTTTGCAAGGTTTGTAACTTTGTCAAGATGGTAGGGGCTTTTTTGTGGAAAGTCTTGTCCGGTGTTGTGTTGTTGCTTTTTTCTGCAGTTATTTTCTGCGGATTTGCTGCAACTGCGTTGATTGCTGCTCCGGTGGCTGTTGTTGAAGCTCTGCTGATGGTTGTCTGGGCTTTTGCCTTTCCTGTTTCTGCCGCTAAATGCTGGAAGAGATGGGATGAAAGACGAGGCTGTAAATATATGGGAGATACGATTGTCTTCTATATTAACAATGACGACTTTGTTTGGCATTATCCGGTAGCCAAGGAAGCTTTTATGTTTCTGACATCTTGGGTAAAATCTGCTAAATTCAGATTTAATCCGTATTTTGTGGAAGAAACAGAGCTTTATATTTGGCCGGCAGAAAATCAGATTCGCTGGTATCAGAAGCTGCACAACGGCGATGCAAATGCGCTCGGCAGATTGTCTGTTTATGCATTTATGATGCTGTGGAAACAGACTGGTGTTGAAGGCAAGAGCGAGCTGTTTAAGCTTATGAGAGGCAAACTCCCCGAGGAGGCTCTTTTGGAGATTCTTAAGTACAGACTGCAGTATGATGATGTTATTGATTGGCGTCTTGTATCTGAGTGGTTTATGTGCCAGTGCCGTTCCGGCAAGGCCGTGACTAAGCTGATTGTTTATGCTTTAGGCGGAAGAGATGAAAAGCATCAGTCTGCTAAAATTGCAGAAGCTGTTGTGCTCAGAAACGGATTGCCTCAATCTGTAGTTGCTGATCTTCTGGCTAAAAAAGATAATAACGAGGTTGCTCGCCGTCTTATTGCTGCTAACACAAACTATGAGTACATAGTTATGTTGAAGTCATCGGCAAATTATAACTTGTCAGCTATTTTGGCAAACTGCAAGAAGATGAATCCGGAGTTTGATGGTTTTGATTCTGTTGTTGAGATGTATCTCAATGAGAGTTCATATAATACTTATCATAATTGCGGCTATCATCTGAAGTTAGAAACTGTCAAGAAAATGCTGTCTTCGGACAATATGTCTCAGTCTCTTTTCAGAGAGATTGTTGCAAACGAGCCTATGTTCAAGGATTTGGCGTCTTTGGATGAGGATGTGAAAATCCTTCTTCAAGCTAAGATGAAATATTTTTCAAAACTTGGCTAACTGATTAAACCGGAAGCGTTACTCTTGTTAAGAGGGTAACGCTTTTTTTTATAAGGCTATGTTTTTTTGCTTGAAAAATAAAAAATGATGTGCTACATAAAATGCAAATTTGTTGTTTAACTTTATGAAAAATTTAGAAAAGAGGTGATTTAAGTGGTACAAGTAACAGTTATCGGAAACGATGTAAACCAGTCTTTGAAAATCTTGAAAAAGAAAATGCAAAGAGAAGGCGATTTCCGCGAAATGAAACTGCGCCGCTGCCATGAAAAGAATTCTGAAAAGAAAGCTCGTCGCAAAGCAGAAGCTATCCGCCGTGCTCGTAAACAGATGCGCAAACGCTTAGACACCGAAGGCTTCTAGTCTTTTCTGTGTTATAATCTATTTGAATCCCCGCCCGCTTGAGCGGGGATTTTTTCAAAAAAAGGAGATATGAAATGAAAAAATTTTTGAGTTTGCTGGCTGGTATTTGTTTTTTGGCCGGCTGCAGCAACGCCGGCGAACAAACTTCTTTAGCCGGTAAAAAGTTTGTTATGCAAAATGCCGAGGCCGGTGCGAATATAACTTTGGAATTTTCCGAAAATGATTATCACGGGCAGGTTGTCAATAATTACTTCGGCAGCTATAAAACTTCGGGCGATAAAATTACTTTCGGCGCCGGCGGTTCAACCATGATGATGGGACCGCGTGAGGAAATGGAAGCCGAACGCCATTATTTTGCCGATTTAGCAAAAGTAAAGACTTATACTTTGCAGAATGATGTGCTGACTCTTACCACGTCTGACGGTAAGGTTTTGGAATTTAAAGAAAAATAAGTTTAATTTTGCAGGTTAAAACAGTTGATCGGCGGTGAAAGAAATTTTGCCGCCGCTTTACTTTTTTGTTGACATTATTCTATATTTATGATTTATTAAAAACAATCTAAAGTTGAATGAAGCAAAAGGCTGAAAATGATTAAAAAAATAGGAAATATAATATATAAATTGCTTTTTGCGATTGCTGCCGTAGGTTTGTTTATTTGTTTTTCTGTTCCCTTTGGCGATGAGTTTTATTTAAGCGGTTTGCAGCAATATTTTACCTCGGATGAATTATCGCTTTTTTCTATGCAAAGCAAAGTAGCTGCATGCGTGCTTGGTATTTTGCTATGGCATAAATTAGGCGAAAAATACTCAGTTTTTTATAAATATGAAATGCTGGCTTTAATGATTTTTGGTATTGCAGTTTTGCATATATCGCAAAGCAATCCGGCAAGTCACAAGCTGACAGATATTCAGTATTGCATAGAAGATAATCGTTGCCCCGATTATGTTAATGTTTTGCTGGAAAGAACAGGAACACAAGCTGATGACAATGAGTAAGTTTATGAAAATATCTGCAAAAGGTCTGTTGGCTGGTTTTATTCTGTTAATGCTTTGCATTTTGCAATATGAAATAGAGAGCTTTGCCGAAAATATAACCTTATCAATATATTTTGAGCGAATTTTGCTGGGATTGACTGCTATCTGTTTAATTTTCTTTGTGTTTTTGCCATTAAACAAAATAAATGTTTTATTTTTCAGCTTGCCTCTGATTTTTCTCATTCTTTTTGTGTCAATAAACCCGGAAATTCAGGAAATTTTAGAACGTGAAAGATGTTTATTTGAACCTGGAAGTTGTTCCAATCCTGAAATAAGGAGGCTGTATGAGCAAAATTCTTGAAAATAAAAAAGTACAGATATTCCTGTCTATTATTAAATGGTTGGCTCGGATTTGTTATTGGGTAATAAATGGTATAACCGTATTTTTAATAACTGTCTTTATAATATTTTATGTTATATTTGATTCACCTAGCTATCCAGTAAGTTATACGCAGTTTTTAACAAAAGAAGAGCTTGCTGCTATTTATAAATATGATGAAATTTTGAGTTGTTTAGTTATAATAATATTATTGTATTTGCTTGGTATGTTATGCGGATTGTTTTCAAGGTTCTTTAGAACCATAGAAACTGCCGGTATACTTTATTGCTGCTGGATGATCTTTAATATGATATATCAGCTTCAGGCTGACGATATTGCAGCATCTAACCAGCAGCCTGTGGAAGTAAGCAGCGAGGTGGTAGATGAACAAAATCCTTGAAAATGAAAAATTACAAAAAGCATGGACTTTTTGCAAATTATGGTCGGGCAGAATTTATAAGTTTATTTGCCGAATAATTGTTTGCGCCACAGTGATATTTATTTTATTCAGCTTTTTCCCAAATGTTTTTATCAAAATTTACAGCAAATTATTCGCGCAGAACGAGGTGCTTTTTGTGAAACAACATCGCGAATTGCTGCGCTTGATCGGTTATATTCTGCTGTGGCATTTAGCCGGTATAAGATTTAAAATTTTCCGTAAACTTGAAACATTTGCAATGGTGTGGTTCGGTTTCAGCGTGGCATTTTGGAATAGCGACTATAACTATGCTTCCAGAAAATTTTTCAGAATTTCAAGCTGTTTGAACGAAAATATTTGCTCGGCGGATATAAAAGACATGCTGATAGAAAAAGGCGTAAAGTTTGAAAACGGTACAGCGGTTATTCCGGAAGTAAAAGAAAATCAGCCTGAGGCAGGGAATATAAAATAGTGCTTGCAAAGCGGATGCTAATTGTCTATAACGAATAAAAATTTTAGAAATACAGCCCGTTAGGAGTTTTGATTATGGGATTTAACTGTGGTATTGTCGGTTTGCCGAATGTCGGTAAATCTACGCTTTTTAACGCTTTAACGCAAACTATTGCCGCTCAGGCCGCAAATTTTCCGTTTTGCACGATTGAGCCGAACACCGGACGCGTGGCCGTTCCGGATAAGCGTTTGGATAAATTGGTTGAAATGGTTCAGCCTAAAAACGTGGTGCCGACCCAGCTGGAATTCGTGGATATTGCCGGTTTGGTAAAAGGCGCGTCCAAAGGCGAGGGCTTGGGTAACCAATTTTTAGCCAATATTCGGGAAACAGACGCGGTAATCCATGTTTTGCGCTGCTTTGAAGACGACAATATTACTCACGTTGAGGGTTCTGTAGACCCTGTACGCGACGCCGATATTGTAAAAACGGAGCTGATGATTGCCGATTTAGATTCTTTGCAAAAAAGAATAGACCAGCTGCGCAAAAAAGCCACAGCCGGAGATAAAGACGCCGCAGTAAATGTGCGGGTTATGGAACCGATTATCGCCGCTTTGCAGGCTGGTAAGCCGGCCCGTTCTGCCGCGCCGGACGCTCAGGACAAAGAGGCGGTTAAGTGCTATAAAATGCTGCAGCTGCTGACTTCTAAGCCGGTTTTGTATGTTTGCAACGTTGATGAGGATTCGGCGGCAACCGGTAATAAGTTTTCGGAAGCCGTGCAGAAAATGGCGGCTGATGAAGGTGCGGAAGCTGTAATTATTTCAGCGGAAATTGAGTCGGAAGTGGCTCAGTTGGAATCAGATAGCGAAAAACAGGAATTTTTAAGCGCGTTGGGCTTGGAAGAAACCGGCTTGTCAAAAATTATCCGCGCCGGCTATAATCTTTTGGGGTTGCAGACCTATTTTACGGCCGGACCGAAAGAAGTCCGCGCCTGGACTTTTGTTAAAGGAATGAAGGCTCCGCAATGCGCCGGAATTATTCATACTGATTTTGAACGCGGCTTTATCCGCGCCGAAACAATTTCGTATGATGATTATGTGAAATTCGGCGGCGAGCAAGGCTGTAAGGACGCCGGAAAAATGCGTTCCGAAGGCAAGGAATATGTCGTTCAGGACGGCGATTTGATGAATTTCTTGTTTAATGTTTAAGTTTGGGCGGCAGCAATGCCGCTTTTTTTATAGCTGTAATAAATATTTCGAAAAAATTGACATTATGTCCTTTGGCTTTATATTAAAAGCAAAGGAGATAAAATGAAAGAACCTGCAGAATTAAGCCGTGAAGAAGCGGCGGCGGAACTGGCTTATTTGGCGGCGGAAATTGCCCGCTCGGATAACGCTTATTATCAAAATGACGAACCGTATTTGACCGATGCCGAATATGATAAGCTGAAACACCGCAATACGGCCATAGAAAAAATCTATCCGGATTTAGTGCGTGCCGACAGTCCGTCTAAGCGTGTCGGCACCGCGGTGCAAAGCAAATTCAATAAAATAGAGCATCGTTTTCCGATGCTGTCGCTGGCCGATGTTTTTTCTATTGAAGAAGTGGAAGATTTTGTGCAGGGCGTGAAACGTTTTTTGAATACGGCGGAAAATATTCCGTTTATGGCTGAACTGAAAATTGACGGCTTGTCTTTTGCGGCGCGTTACGAAAACGGGCGATTCGTTTCGGGCGCTACCCGCGGCGACGGAGTAGTCGGCGAAGATATAACCGAAAACTTAAAGACGATTCGCCAGCTTCCGCTGCAGCTGCCGGCAGGAGTTCCGGAAGTGCTGGAAGTGCGCGGTGAAGTTTATATGGCTAAAAAAGATTTTTTGGCGCTGAATGAAAAAAATATAGCGGAAAAAAAGAAAATCTTTGCCAATCCCCGCAATGCCGCGGCCGGTTCGCTGCGTCAGTTAAATCCAAAAGTTACAGCCGAGCGCAAGCTGAGTATCTGGGCTTATACCTGGGGCGAAGTATCGGAGCGCCAATGGCAGACGCAGGAAGAATTTTTTGAAAAATTGCAGGAATGGGGCTTTCCGATAAATCCTAACAACAAAGTTTGCAATTCTATTGCAGAGATAGAAGAAAATTTTGCGCAGGTTATGGAAAAGCGCGCGGATTTGCCGTATGATATTGATGGTTTGGTTTATAAAGTCAATTCCATAGAATTGCAGGAGCGTCTGGGCTTTTTAACCCGCACGCCGCGCTGGGCGATTGCACATAAGTTTCCGGCAGAGCAGGCGATAACCCGTATCAATAATATCCGCGTTCAGGTTGGACGTACCGGAGCTTTAACGCCGGTGGCCGATTTGGAACCGGTAAACGTGGGCGGGGTTTTAGTTTCGCATGCCACTTTGCATAATGAAGATGAGATAAAACGCAAAGATTTCCGTATCGGCGATATGGTGGTGATTCAGCGCGCCGGAGATGTGATTCCGCAGGTTGTGGAAGTGATTTTGGATAAGCGTCCGGCGGATTCGCAACCTTATGAGTTTCCGACAGTTTGTCCGGAATGCGGAGCGCACGCCATTCGCGAAGAAAACGAGGCGATTCGCCGCTGCACCGGCGGTTTGACCTGTCCGGCTCAGGCCAAAGAGCGTCTGAAGCATTTTGTTTCTAAAGAAGCGTTTGATATTGTCGGGCTGGGCGATAAAGTTATTGAAGAATTTTTTGATGAAGGCTTTTTGCACAGTCCGGCCGATATTTTTACTTTAGAAGAAAGAAATCAGTCAGCGGAAGACGATTTGTTCAGTCAAAACACTCAGGCTTTGCATCTGGAAAAACGCACCGGCTGGGGCAATTTATCGGTAAAAAAGCTGTTTGCCGCCATAAACAGCCGTCGTACCATTTATCTGCCGCGTTTCATTTATGCCTTGGGTATTCCGCAAGTCGGTGCAGCTACGGCTTTGCTGCTGGCTAAAAATTACGGAACTTTTGCAGCGCTGCAGCACGATATGGAAAACCGCGAAACCGAAAAGCTGGTAACAATAGACGGTATCGGAGCTTCTATGGGGATGGATATTGTCGAGTTTTTCTGTGAAGAACATAATCAAAAAACTATTGCGGAGCTGCTGAAATTTGTGACGGTGGAAGAATATACGGATGAAACTGTTTCCGGTTCGCCGCTGAACGGCAAAACGGTGGTGTTTACCGGTACGCTGGCCGGATTAGCCCGCGCCGAAGCCAAGGCTATGGCTCAAAAATGCGGCGCTAAAGTTGCGGGTTCGGTATCCAACCATACCGATTATGTGGTTATGGGCGAAGACGCCGGTTCAAAAGCTAAAAAAGCGCAGGAACTCGGTGTAAAGATTTTAACAGAAGACGAATTTTTGGAAATGACAAGATGAAACATACAAAAGCTGACAATGTGAATGGCTGGCTGATTGTGGATAAGCCGTGCGGAATGGGCTCGACAGAGGTGGTGGGCAAAACGCGGTGGCTGATGCACGCCAATAAAAACGGCCATACCGGAACTTTAGACCCATTTGCCAGCGGAGTTCTGCCCATTGCCTTTGGCGAAGCAACAAAATTGGTGCCGTTTGTGACTGACGGTAAAAAGGAATATGAATTTATAGTCAAATGGGGCGAGCAAACCGTGACTGACGATACCGACAGCGAGGTAGTTGCCCGTTGTGATAAAATTCCGGCACATCAGGAAATTTTGGCGGCGCTGCCTCATTTTATCGGAAAAATAATCCAGATTCCGCCCGCCTATTCTGCCATAAAAATCAATGGGCAGCCGGCCTATAAATTGGCGCGCAAAGGGCAGGAGGTCAGTATTCCGTCACGCGAGATAGAAATTTACAATTTGGAATTGCTGGAAGAATATGCCGATTCGGCAAAGTTTAGAGTGGAATGTTCCAAAGGCACCTATGTCCGCACTTTGGGTAAAGATTTGGCACAATTTTTGGGCACATTGGGGCATTTGATTATGCTAAGACGCACAAAATGCGGAATTTTTGACACTAAGCATACGAT
>CAVGVF010000026.1:0-6569 GCA_963632615.1 uncultured Eubacteriales bacterium | reverse complement strand
TTTAGAAAAAATGGAGTATGTAGAAGAACGGCGTAAGCTGCTTCTGCCGATAGAAACATCTCTGCGCGGCATCGCGGAGATTGCTGTTTCGGAAGAAGATGCAAAAAAATTAAGCATGGGACAAGGTCTGTCGCCTAAAAATTATGATGCTGAACCGTCAGAATGCACGGCTGCTTATTTCCATGGTTGTTTGATTGCGTTGGTGCGGATTGATGAACGTAAAATTTCGCCGATTCGCGTGTTTAATTTAGATGAAAAAAAGGAATAATAAAGATGTCGATTACAAGTGAAGTTAAAAAAGAAATTATTGCCAAATACGGTACATCTGCAGATGACACCGGTTCTCCGGAAGTTCAGATTGCTATTTGGACATATCGTATTAACGCTTTAATTGAACACTTCAATGTTCATAAAAAAGACTTGCACTCTCGTTTGGGCTTGATGAAGATGGTTAGCCGCCGTCGTCACTTGCTTGACCACTTGAAGAGAACAAGCGAAGAAAGATACCAGAATATCATTAAAAAGTTGGATTTGCGTAAGTAATGTCCGGCAAAAAGGGGTTGCGGCTATGTCCGCAGCCCCTAAAAAATCCTGTTTCTGGACAGGTGAGGTTTTATAAAGATGATATAGAGATGAAGAGAAAGGAATAGAATATATGATCGATTTTAAAGTGTGCCGCAAAGAGATGGAATGGGGCGGACGTAAGTTAGTGCTGGAAACTGGCAAAATTGCCAGACAGGCAACAGGTGCAGTGGTTGCATCTTATGGAGATACTAAGGTAATAGCAACAGTTGTTGCCGCAAAAGAGGTTAAGGCTGATCAGGATTTCTTTCCTTTAACAGTAAACTATCAGGAAAAATACTATGCTACCGGTAAAATCCCGGGCGGATTTAACAAACGCGAGGGCAAGCCGTCTGAGCGCGAAATTTTAATTTCCCGCTTGATTGACCGTCCGATTCGCCCGCTGTTTCCGGATGCTTTCAAAAATGAAGTGCAGATTATCTGTACGGTTGTTTCGCACGACCAAAAGAATGATTCCGATGTTTTGGCGATGGTTGCCGCATCTGCTGCTTTGGCTATTTCCGGCATTCCGTTTATGGGACCGATCGGCGCAGCCAAAGTCGGCTACAAAGACGGCATGTATATTTTGAACCCGAGTGTTGACGAGCAAAAAACATCTGAATTGGAATTGACTGTTGCCGGTACCGAAGAAGGCGTTTTGATGGTAGAATCTGAAGCCAACGAGCTTTCGGAAGAAACCATGCTCGGCGCCGTTATGTTTGGTTTTGACAGCTTCCAGCCGGTTATTGCCATGATTAAAGAATTGGCTGCCGAAGCCGGTAAAGAAAAATGGGCTGTTCCGGAATTTCCTCCGGAATATGAAGCTTTGAGCCAGCGTATTATGAAAGATTACGGCGATCGCTACAATGCTGCTTTTTCAATTACCGATAAGCAGGAGCGCGGCACGGTTTTAGGCCAGCTGGCTGAAGAAGTTAAGGCTTCTGTTGACCCTGAAAATGAAGTTGAAAACGCTTTTGTCGGCGATGCTATTGAAAATGTTATGCACCATACAATGCGTGAAAAAGTTCTGTCTACCGGACACCGTATTGACGGCCGCGACACCAAAACAGTCCGCCCGATTCAATGCGAAGTGGCAGTGCTGCCGGAAGCTCACGGTTCTGCTTTGTTTACCCGCGGCGAAACTCAAGCTTTGGTTGCCACTACATTGGGTACGCCGGATGACGCTCAGTTGGTTGACGGCTTGATGGCGGAATATGACCAAGACTTTATGCTGTTCTACAACTTCCCTCCGTTCTCTGTCGGCGAATGCGGACGTTTAGGCACTCCGGGACGCCGTGAAATCGGCCATGGTAAATTGGCTTGGCGTGCAATTCATCCGATGTTGCCGAAAGATAAAGATGTGTTCCCATACACAATCCGCGTTGTTTCCGATATTATGGAATCTAACGGATCTTCTTCTATGGCAACCGTTTGCGGCACCTGCTTGTCTTTGATGGATGCCGGCGTGCCGATGAAAAAGCCTGTTGCCGGTATTGCTATGGGCTTAATCAAAGAAAATGACGGCCGTGTAGCCATTTTGACCGATATTTTGGGCGATGAAGACCATCTCGGCGATATGGATTTCAAAGTTGCCGGTACAAAAGACGGTGTAACCGCTCTGCAAATGGATATTAAAATTACATCCATTACCAAAGACATTATGAAAAACGCTTTGGCTCAGGCTCATGAAGGACGTATTCACATTTTGGGCGAAATGGCAAAAGCTATTGCCGAGCCTCGTCCGCAGGTTTCGCCGAAAGCTCCGCGTATTTACTCTATGAAGATTCCTGTAGATAAAATCCGTGAAGTTATCGGTACAGGCGGTAAAGTTATCCGTGACATTATTGAGCGTACCAACACTAAAATTGATATTACCGATGACGGTGTTGTCACCATTGCTTCTAACAACAATGAAAATTGCGAAGCTGCTATTGATATCATCAACGGTATTATCGCAGTGCCGGAAGACGGCAAAATCTACAAAGGCGTAATTACAAAAATTATGGACTTTGGCGCATTTGTACGCTTCTTGGGACAAACTGAAGGTTTGGTTCATATTTCAGAAATTAAAAACGAGCGCATTGCTTCTGTTTCTGACTTCTACAAAGAAGGCGATACAATTTGGGTTAAATGCATGGGCGCTGACAATCGCGGCAAAATCAAATTGTCGGCAAAACGCGTTGACCAGGAAACAGGCGCAGATTTGGAAAAATAATTTTCTTGAAATTTGCTGTAATAAAAAGGCTGCCTTTACCGGCAGCCTTAAATGTATTGACAAAAATACGTAATAAATCTATATTCAAGCCATAAATAAATTATTGTTGAACTTAAATTTTTGTGTATGAACGTATTTAAAAAACTGTATGATTATTTGTTTGCCAAAAACAGCGGTATTTTTTCTGATGGCAAAGTCAAATCTCTGGTTAGCTTTGAATACAGAGTGGCTAGCCCGGAAGATGTTCTGCCGGGGTTAGGAGTTGCAATCGCATACGATACCAAAAAGGTTGTCAGTATGAATTTGAGTACCCTCAAGCTGCGTAATATTCTTAATCGGGAAGACGGTTCGTATATCGGCTGCTGCTATATGGTTGAGTATAACGGGAAAGTTTATGGCTCAATGACTGGCACAAACTATATTTTTTCTTGCCATCCGCAGGATTTTAGGTTTGTTAAAACCGATGTCGTAACGATTCCTTTGCAAAAAGTTGAAAACAGCGAATACTTTTTGCTTTGCAGTTTGAATAAAAAACTGTATCTGCATCCAAACAGTGTGAAAATGGTAAATCTATCGGATAAAAGCGAACATATCTTGATGACGTTTACTGAAGATTACTCTTTCAATGAAGCGATTCGCTGCTGTCAGGATGCCGGATATTATAAAGATTAAGCTCAAAAAAGTGTTTTATCGAAAAGGTAAAACACTTTTTGTGTAACTTGACAAAATTTTTGAATACGCTATATTTTAGGCAGTTAAAAATTATTGTTGAATTTAAATTAGTGTGGGTATGAATTTTTTTAAGACAATTTACCGGAGCTTATTTAAGCAGAGCATCACGCAGACACTGGTGCCTCAAGTCAAAATCATCGGCGATTTGCCCTTTAATGCGGTATATCCGTTGGATTTGCTGGATGCGTTGAATGCCCGTCTGCCGTCTTTGCTTTATAAAAAAGTTGAGATTTCCGGCAGCCGGATAGTTCCATACGTTATGTTTGCAGAAAACAAAAAGTTTTTAGCAAGCTGTTATGCGGTTTTGATTGACGGTGTTTATTATGGAGCGGTGGTCGGCGATAATAAGCTTTGGATGTGCCCGGAAACGGCCTATCGTTTTTGCCAAACCGACAGCGTGCAGATAATTCTGCGGGTCAGCCGAAGGTGGATTTATGAAATGCAAGGCCGGTATTCGGCAGATGATGTGAATATGCGGATTAGTATTCTTCGCAAGAGAAAAGTCAAAAGCAAAGGAATTTATGAAGAGTCTGAAAATTTGATTATCTATAATTTATCAGACTATCCTTCAGCCTTAGCTGCTGCGGTCAAGTATTTGCATTTGTGATAAAGTAAAAAGCGTTCTGAAAAAATCAGGACGCTTTTGCTTTTTTCATATAGAGCAGCGGAAACGGATTGCCTTGCTCGTCTAATTCTGTTCTTTTGTAGGTCACGAATCCTAAATGCTCATAAAACAATTTTGCTTCCGGATTCTGTTCATTCACCGACAATTCATTCACATTATATTTTTCCATGCCGAATTTTAATAAAGCCGTGCCGATTCCTTTTCGCCGTTCCTCCGGCAAAACAAACAGCATTTCCAAAAAATTATCGGCTATTCCCATAAAGGCCAGCGGAATATTTTGAGAATCGGCGGCAATAATTAAGTGCGGCACGTCGTTCAATGCTTCCGGCACATATTTTTTGATATTTTGAATATCCGATTCGTTCAAAAATAAATGCGTGGCGCGTACGGATTTTTCCCAAACTGTCAGCAAATCAGCAAGCAACTCTGTAGTGCGGTTTTCTATCTCTATGATTTTCATATTTTTATTCCGTAAATTCAATTATAACAATTTCAGGTTTACAGTTAAACCTAACCGAAATCCGACTCGTTCCCAAACCTTTTGACACAATCATTTTTCTGCCGTTTTCTTCAATAAGCCCTTCGGCATAGCGGCGGCCATGCTCCAATGGTACAATCGGCGCGCCGATAAACGGCAGCTTAACTTGCCCGCCGTGAGTGTGTCCGGCTAAGACTAAATCAACCGATTCGTTAATATCCGGAAAAACGTCCGGAGTGTGAGTTAAAAGGATTCGCGGTTCCGGTGTGTCTTTTAGGGCTGCTGCCGCATCTGCAACACAGGTTATTTTGTCCGCTACGCCGGCCAGTGTGAATTTTTGCCCGTTATGCCGTAAAATTTCATTATCGTTTTCCAATACCACAATACCGGCCGCTTGCAGAGCGTGTTTCATCTTGCGTCCTCCGATATACCAATCATGATTGCCCAAAACGCTGAAAACACCGAGCGGCGCCTGCAGTTTACGCAGTTTTGCCGCGATTCGCTCCGGAGACATGGTTTTCAAATCATTATGCCCTTTAATAAAGTCTCCACCCAGTAAAATCAGGTCGGCATGCTGTTCATTTATGGCTTCAATGATTTTGTTCAGGCGCTTTTTATCCTTTTTAGCAATATGAAAATCTGTGGCGTAAACGATTCGCAGTCCGGCAAGCTTTGGCGATTGCAGAGTATAATGCCTTATTTCCAATAGATTCGGCTCGATTCGAAAAGACCAAACTAATAAGGCAAAACCGATTATGGTAATAACCACAGACAAGACAATCAATATTTTTATGCTCATTTTAATCCCTATATTTCCCTATATAACAAAAAAGCCCCGTGGTTAGCGAGGCTCTGAAAAATTGATTCGTTCTATTATTTAGCCGGCGCTACTACCATAGTCATTTGTCTGCCTTCAAGCTTCATTTCTGAATCCACTTTGCAAACACCGTCTAAATCGTCAAGTATCTGAGTTAAAATCTTTTTACCCATATCATTGGCGCTGAGCTCACGTCCTTTAAAACGCATGGTAAATTTAACCTTATTGCCTTGATCCAAAAATTTTCTGGCCTGTTTCACTTTAACTTCATAGTCATGTGTTTCAATCATTGGGCGCAGTTTAAGTTCTTTAACTTCCACAACTTTTTGATTCTTCTTGGCTTCATTTTTGCGTTTTTGCTGTTCGTAGCGATATTTCCCGAAATCCAAGATTTTACAAACCGGCGGAGTCGCCTGCGGTGAAATTTCAATCAAGTCCAAACCTTCTTCTTCGGCCAGAGCCAAAGCTTCACGAATCGAAACAACGCCGCGATTTTCATTGTTGGCGTCAATCAGACGAACCTGTTTTGCTTTAATGTTTTCGTTAATATTCGGTCCGTCATCTTCATGCATTTGAGCGTCACTCATTATAGAATCCTTATTCCTCCTAAAATTATACTTACATATATATAATATAGAACAAATTAAGATTATCAAGCAAAAACAGCATTAAAGAGCCAATATTCTAAATGGTTGACCTAATTTAGATAAAATAGAGAAGTTTAACATATTTATATAGTCAGTTTTTAATGGGTATCAGCAAAACAGTTGATTCGGTATTAGAAAATTTCTGCCGGCTTTATATAGTTTTTTCGTCACAATGTAATATATTAAATAAAAAATGCAGAATCGTGATCGTTTTTACGAATTTTATCTAGGCGATTCCGAATCCTTTGAAAAACGATTCGTTTAGGGTGGATAATAAATACGAATCTATCTATAAAACATCTAATATATTGAAATAAAACAGTTTTATTTATGGACGTCAAAAATATGGGGTAAAATTGCGGTCAAGACTGTGGAATAATTAACAATAATCAGATCAAAAAAAATGAAAATATAAATTTAGTAAAAACAATGTGTTATTAAAAATATGGCAAAAACGCAAAAAAAAATGAAAAAAGGTGTTGACATTAGGGGCG
>CAVGVF010000025.1:0-19366 GCA_963632615.1 uncultured Eubacteriales bacterium | reverse complement strand
TTATATTCCTGGATTCTCCGGACAGTTCACTTCGTTCACGCCGAAGAATGACGTTGAGAGAGGAGGAGCACAGACGAGAGACAATACTGTTTTCAGAATTTTTTAATATCATAACAACTTCCTTTCATTTTGAAATTACAACAAAAAAGCCATCGGCAAGATGGCTGGAAGTTGAGAACCATTATGTGAGAAATGGTGTAGCATATTAGCTAACAAATAACATATTTTGCTACCTTCCAGCTATTGGCTAGAAGGTATAACAAATTAACGTCTAAACCTTAAAGACGCTCACATTTAGAGGTTCTCACACCCCGGACAGACTATCGCCTGTCTGGCTGCAATTTTAGCAAAACAGTTTTCAAAAGTAAAGATGTTTTGTCGCAGACAAAAAAACACCCTGCTTTTCTACAAGGTGTTCTTTTTGTTGCTTTTACGTTTTTTGAATAAAAACCAATAATTTTTCAAGCGATTGAAAAAGGATTGAGAACATATTTTAACAATCATACCATTGTTATCAATCTCAACCTCATCTCCAACCATAGCCACGCAAGCAGCCTTATACAAAGGCTCGCCGTATTCTATTACAAGAAATTTAGATTTTATCCCGCTGCCTTCCTCTATTGTGCTTGGGACAACATAAGACACGGCAATTCCGGCATAGCTTGGTTCAGCATATTCAATAATCGCACGCTGCGGATTATTTTCAAAATTTTTATTATTTTTCATAAGCTAAAATTTAATAATGGTTAAAATAATATAATATCAAAATCAGCATATCACAAAACTGCTTATCGTCAATAGCAAAAGCCTCCGTAAACGGAGGCCTTTGTTTTTAACTGAATTATCTTTTACTTTTGCAAAGCCAGATAAATTTCATGCGCTGATTTTGCTTCACGAATTTTCTGACAGGTTTCGGCATCTTTCAAAATCCTTGACATAACTGCCAAAGCTTTCAAATGATCTTCTCCGCTTTTTTCCGGAGAAAGCAAAAACGCTATCAAATCAACCGGCTGAGAATCCAGAGAGTCATAATCAATCCCTTTATCCAGACGGGCAAAAACTGCAATAACTTTATCTAAACCTTCAATACGGGCATGAGGAAAAGCAACACCTTCGCCATAACCGGTAGAGCCTAAATTTTCGCGTTCCAATATTGCTTCAAAAATAGAATTTTTATCTATATTTTCTTTTTCGGCAACATATAACGACAGCTGTTCAAGCAGGCCGCGCTTGCTTTCCGCTTCAACATGAGCCAACACCATGTCTTCTGACAAGATATCCGATATTCCCATTTTTTATCCCTTTTAGTAAAAAATTATTCCGCAGGTTCAACCCAACCGATGTTGCCGTCTTTGCGGCGATATACCATACTGATACGATTGTTGGCGCTGTTACGGAACATCAAAGCATTTTCATCGGCCAAATCCATATACATAACAGCTTCGCTGACAGTGCAGAGTTTGATATTGGCATCGGTTTCGGCAATAGTCAGAGGAGCAGATTCGTCAATGCTCATTTCATCTTCGGTTTCTGTAACAGGGAACACAGCTGCGTGAGCCATTTCCACAATACCGGTTTTGCCTTTGTGGTCATTCAATTTTGTTTTTTGACGACGCAAACGAGTAGCAATGTGTTCATTAGCATTATCAAAAGCAGAATAAGGATCTGCAGCAACGCCGGTGCCTTTCAAAACAATGTTTTTAGCCGGATGCACAGTAACTTCTGCTCTGAAATCTTCGCCGTCTTTAGAAAAAGCAACGCTGCAGCTGATCGGAGCATTAAAATATTTGTTTACGGCATTTTCAACAGCTTCTTCAACACGGTTGCGCAGTCTGTCGCTGATGTCTACTTGTTTTCCTGTCAATGTAATTTTCATGATTTACCTCATTATGTTAATTATTTCGGCACAATCGCCATTTGTAACTGTTTTATAGTATAACACTGTTTAAGCAAAAGTAAACAACATACTTTTTTATAGTGTGAAATTATCGCCCAAATATACTTTGCGGACTTCTTCATTGGCAACAATCTCATCCGGAGTGCCTTCCATCAAAACCGTACCGCCGTGCAGAATATAGGCTCGGTCAATAATATCCAGCGTTTCGCGCACATTGTGGTCGGTAATCAGCACGCCCAAACCTCGGTTTTTCAGCTGTGACACCAAAGTACGGATTTCGCCTACGGCAATAGGGTCAATACCGGCTAAAGGCTCGTCCAGCAAAATAAAACTCGGCTTGCTGGCCAAAGCGCGGGCAATTTCCAAACGGCGCCGCTCGCCGCCGGACAGAGCCAAAGCCGGAGATTTGCGCAGGTGGGCAATGGAAAATTCGCTGAGCAGCTCTTCCAGCATATTTTCGCGTTCATTCTCGTCATCAATGACAATTTGCAAAATCGCCTTTATGTTATCTTCAACGCTCAAGGTGCGGAAAATAGACGCCTCTTGCGGCAAATAGCCGATACCCATGCGCGCGCGTTTATACATCGGCAAATCAGTAATATCCTTACCGCCGATATAAACATCGCCGTAATCAGGAGTAATCAATCCGGTTACGCAATAAAAGCAAGTGGTTTTTCCGGCGCCGTTCGGCCCCAGCAGGCCAACCGCCTCGCCTTTTTTAACGTGCAGCGAAACATTTTTCAAAACCGTGCGTTTTTTATATTTTTTGCCGATATTGAAAATTTCCAGCTCTTCATTATCTTCCGTCTTATTTTTGCTCATTTTCCGTTTTCCTTTTGCTGTAAAACGTACCGCTGATACGGCCGCCTGTTTTTTTATCTCCGGTAATTTTGCTTATTTGCGTATTTAAATCGGTTTCAGCCCTATCGCCGTTAATAAAGTTACCTTGCTGCTCAATCTGCACTTTGCCGATTAGCTCGACTTTAGCATTGTTCGGAGTATAAATGCCTTTTTCGCCGACAGCGGTTCCCTTCGGCGTAACCACTTTAACATTGCCGGCAGTTTCAACTTTTTCCAATTCGTTATTTTTGCCGTAATAGGCTGTCATCATATCGGCCTGCAGAGTATTGTCCGCTTGCTTGATAACAACATTGCCGATTGACACGCTTTTCTGAGCATCCTGAAAATAGCGCGTTTCCTGCTCTGCCGTCAATACCCCGTCTGAGGTTGTGATAACATGGTGCCCTTTCAAAACCAAAATATTGCCGTTTCTGATATACTCAAACGCTTCGGCAGAGGCCTTGGCCATACCTGAATTTTGTTTCGGAGCCGAACCGACCGGACGGCCTTTTGACATCAGAATCCGGATATTGCCGCCGGCTTCCACTCTTTCCAATTCATTTTTTGCAGTATAATAGGCCGTGACGACATCGGCATAAAAAACATTATTATCTTTCCGAACAATAACATTGCCCTGCGACACGCTTTTATGTTCGTTCTGAAAGAATCTGGTTTCTTTTTCGGCCGTCAAAATACCTTGAGAAGTATTGATAATATGTCCGCCTTTCAGCACTAAAATATTTTTAAGCTTGAAATACTCAAAAGACGAAGCTTCCAAATCGCCCCACTTTCCGTCCGCTTCAACCCGCTGTTCTCCATGTCCGTATTCGGCATTGAAATCATAAACTACCGCATTGGTCTTAACTACAGTTCCGTCTTCATTTTGGGCAACCACACGGCCGTTTAATTTCAGCAAATTGGTGCCTTGATTAAAAAATCCGATTTCAGAAGCAATATTCCAATTTCCGTTATCTGCGGCAATCTGCGCTTTCGGGTTATTTATCTGCACTTCCTGCGAGCCGGGAGCAACTTCATCCACACTGTCGGCATGCACGGTACTTACACGGTTTTTAGCATCGGTTGCATAATAAACCGTTTCTTCAATATGCAGCTTTTCCATTTCATTTTTGCGAGGTACGGTTATATCATTTTGCAAATCCACGCTTTTTTTTATGTTAGGCATAACCAGCATAACGCCGAAAATAGCAGCTGCCAAACACGGAAAGCCCAGTTTTACAAAACGCAGCCAGCCCGATGTTTTCGGCTTGTCATCTGTTTTAGCATTTTCAAACGGACGCCTTCCGTCAAAATAGTCATCTATTTTGTGAGAATCAAACATATATCAGCTGACTCCGGCTTTCAGGCAATCATGGATATGAATAACGCCAATCGGCTTGGTTCCTTTAACCACAAACAAATTAGTAATGCCGCGGCCGGTATTGTTCATCACATTTACGGCTTCGGCAATCAGCGCATCCGGAGCTATGGTTTTAGGATTTTTAGTCATAACATCCGATACTTTTGCCGTAATCAAATCCGGCGACATCCAGCGGCGCAAATCGCCATCGGTAATAATCCCTTCCAAATCGCCGCTGTCATTGACTATACCGACGCAGCCCAGCATTTTTTCGGACATTTTAATCAAAGCATCCTGCATAATGGCATTATCTTTAATCAGCGGCATTTCATCGCCGGTGTGCATAATATCCGAAACATGGCGCAAAATAGAGCCCAGCTTTCCGCCCGGATGGCGCAGATGGAAATCTGCTTCCGTAAAGCCGCGGCGAACCATTAAGTCAGCAGCCAGCACATCGCCCATAACCAAAGTCGCGGTTGTTGACGAAGTCGGAGCCAAGCCCAACGGACAAGCCTCGCGGTTTGCAGGCAGTTTCAACACATAATCGCTGTTTTTACCCAATGAGCTTTCCGGATTTTTGGTAATAGCCACCAAAGGCACGCCAAAACGGCGGCAATAAACTAAAATATCAGACAATTCCTTAGACTCGCCGCTGTTAGAAATAGCCACAACCGTATCATCAGGAGTTATCATTCCCAAATCGCCGTGGCTGGCCTCCCCCGGATGCAGAAAAAATGACGGAGTGCCTGTAGAAGCAAAAGTAGCAGCCATTTTACGTCCGATATGGCCGGACTTACCCATTCCGGTAACAATTACCCGGCCTTTGGTTTTTTGCAAAACATCAACAGCCGTGGTCAATGTACCATCCAATTCATTTTCCATAGCTTTCAAAGCTTCGATTTCACGGTCGATAGTTTGCTTGGCTACTTCGATATCCTTATTTTCCGTCACATTAGTCTCCTTTGTTAAATTCTTTCAAAAATAATAGAATTTTCCCGTATAAATTCAAGTGGTTTTTAACCGTTATGCCCCGTCAGGCTTTCTGCATCCATTTTCCGGCATTATCCTGCTGCCAATAATAAACTTCGCAGCCGGCGCTTTTATATTCTTTCCACAAGCGGCGGGCTTGCTGCACGGCTTCTGCCGAGTTTCCGTCAAAGATATTAAAAACACGTTCATACTGCGTTAAAGTTTCTGCATTTTCTTCAGCGCCGTCAACCAAAAACAGAAACAGCGCCGCATTCGGATTTTCCGTATCTGCCGAAAGCCATATCGGCTGCTGATCGGCAAAACCGTCTTTTTTAGAACCGTGCGGCAAAAAACTTTCGTCATTAAATGTCCATAACAGAGAATTGATAAATTCAACCCGTTCTTCCGTTCCGATTTTTACTTTTATGCGTTTTCCGGTGCTGTAAGCTTTCTGCAAAAGTTTAGGCAAAACTTCATCCAATGTTTTTTGCTGCAGATGATAGAAGTCAACTCTGGTCATCAATTTGCCTCTACCTGTAAAGAAACACCGTAGGTTCCGTCAGCATCTTTCAGCAGCAGCGGCAAAACTCCGCCGGCGGCCTGTTTAACTTTTATTTTCATATCCTCTGCGCCGAAAATAGTCTTTCCGGCAGCCGTTACCACTCTGTCGCCGATTTTGATACCTTTTTCATCTGCTTCCGAACCATTGGCCACCGCTGTTATAACCAATTCTTTGGTTTGTTCGTCATAATAAGCGGAAAAGCCCAGTGCGGCATATTGCACGGCCTGCCCGATTTTATATTTATCCAACCCAAGTTCTTCAAAACTGTGCATTTCTTTGGCGGAATTATCGCTGTTTTTTGCTTTAATTTCATCGGCAGAAGTTTTTATGCTGACTTTAGTTTCATAAACAACGCCGTCACGGCTGAAAGTAACCGGAATCACGGTTCCGGCAGCCAATTTAGCCACATCCAAAGAAAACAGGCGCGGATTTTTCAGCCTTACATTGCCTACCGACAAAATTTTATCTCCGACTTTCAGTCCGGCAGCGGCGGCCGGAGAATTTTCGGCCATAGCGGCAATCGCCAAACCTGATTGTCCGTTTTCGCTGCTGCGTACCTGCTGCACGCTGATTCCCAGCCAGCCGCGGACTACTTTGCCATGCTGTTTCAGCTGACTGACAACCCAAGTAATAATATTGGCTGGAGTAGCAAAGCCGACACCGGCGTTTTTGCCGTCTTCCGAAAAAATCGCCGTATTCATGCCAATAATTTTGCCGTCCATATTAAAGAGCGGACCGCCTGAATTTCCCTGATTGATAGCGGCATCCGTCTGCAAAAAATTATCATAAGGCCCTTTATCTATATCACGCTCTTTAGCCGAGATAATCCCCAGCGACACGCTGTTGCCAAGCCCGAACGGATTGCCGATGGCAAAAACCTGATTGCCGACACGAATGGCATCAGAATCGCCGAAATGCCCGGCTTCCAGATTAAGCGGATTTTTAACTTTCAGCAGCGCGATATCTGTTTTTTCATCAACTCCGACCAATTTGGCCTCAAAAGTTTCTCCGTCCGGTGTCTGCACCATTATTTTTTTGGCATTTTCCATAACGTGGGCATTGGTTACCACATAGCCGTCTGCGCTGATAATAATGCCGGCGCCGAGAGCTTGTTCATCTTCGCTGACATCTACGGCTATGCTGACAACTGACGGATTAACCTCTTCAATAACATCTTCCAGCAAACGCTGCTCAGCCTGCACCGGCAGCGCCATTATAAAAAGCAATGCTGAAATGCCCCAAAATTTACGCATATTTCTACTTTCTCAAAGTTGTGTTAAAATACTTAAAGAACTGCGAATCCGGCGACAAAACCAAAGAAGTTTCGCTGTCGCCTAAAGATTTGCGGTAGGCCTCCAGGCTGCGGTAAAATTCATAAAACTCCACATCCTGCCCTATGGTTTTGTTCCAGATAGCCACCGACTCTTTATCGCCTTCGCCCCGCAGAATCTGTGATTGCTTTTCAGCCTCTGCCACAATAATCGCCGCTTCTTTATCGGCAGTTGCACGGATATTCTGCGCTTTCTGCTGGCCTTTGGCGCGAAATTCTTTAGCGTCGCGCTGGCGTTCGGTTTTCATACGCTCGTTAATCGCCTGCATAACTTCCATCGGCAAATCGGCGCGGCGGATTCGCACATCGGCAACGCTGACTCCGATAGCTTCCGCGTCTTTCTTAACCGTTTTGCTGATGTCCGCCATAATCTGCGTACGCTGCTGCGACAGCAATTCAGTCAAAGTAACGCGTCCCAAAACCTTGCGCAGAGAAGAATTGACAATTTCTTCCAGCTTGCTGCGGGCTTGAGTTTCAGTTTTTACGGTTTGATAGAATTTAAGCGGGTCAACAATCTGATAACGGGTAAAACTATCAACGTCCAGACGCTTTTTATCATTCAAAACCACTTCTTGCGCCGGCGGATCTAAATTGAGCAAACGGGTATCATAAAACACCACATTTTGAATCAAAGGAATTTTGAATTTCAGCCCCGGTTCTTTAACCCAGCGCACCGGCTCGCCGAATTGCAAAACAATAGCCTGCTCCGGCTGATAGACAATATAGGCCGAGCTCCAAATCAAACCCAAAGCCACAAGCCCTAAAAAAGTATATAACTGCGCTTTAAATAAATTCATTTTCTTAATCCTTTGTCTGCGGTTGCGGGTTATTCAGCTGTAAAATCGGCAGCAAATTGCCTTTTTGCGACGGGTCAACAATCACTTTGTTAGACTTTTGCAAAACATCTTCCATGGCTTCAAGATACATTTTTTTGACCGTAACTTCTTTGCCGGATTTGTAGGCCGCGTAAACAGAGGCAAACCTATCCGCCTCGCCTTGCGCCTTGTTAATCATAGTTGCTTTATAAGCCTCGGCATCCTGCAGAATCTGCGCCGCTTTACCGTGTGCTTTCGGCAAAACCTCATTGCGGTAAGCTTCGGCCTCGTTTTTGAAACGTTCCATATCGGCCTTAGCGCGCTGCACTTCATTAAAAGCGTCAACCACTTCTCTCGGCGGATCGGCTTTTTGCAGCTTTACACGCACAATCTGAATACCGGCACCGAATTCATCTAAAACCCGCTGCAGCTCGTCTTTGGTATCGTCTTCCACCTTGCCGCGGTCGCCGGTAATAATCGGCTGCATTTCCGACTGCCCGACAATTTCACGCAGCACGGACTGCGCCGCCACGCTGACAGTCGCATCCGGACTGCGCATGCTGAACAAATAATCTTTGGCGTCTTTAATTTTCCAAACAATGGTCAAATTTATATCCACAATGTTTTCATCTCCGGTCAGCATGTGGCTTTCCGTAAACGCATTGTTGCGGTAATCGCGGTTTTCGGCCGAACCGAGATTGATACTGCGTTCCTGCGTCACATTGACTTTTATCACATCTTCAATCGGATACGGCAGATGATAATGCAAACCGGCATCCGTGGTGTCAACATAGCGTCCGAAACGCAAAACCACGCCTTGCTCGCTCGGCTGCACCTGATAGAAGCCGGACGCCAGCCAAATAGCAGCTAAAAACAGCAAAGCATATTTGAACCAACCGCCGAAATTATCTTTAGAACCTTGCAGTTTGGCGATTTTACTGAAATTAACGATTTTGTTTTGCTTAAACATTTCGCCGCCTAAAGACCAACCGTCTTCATTGCCGCCGTTGTCCCATGGATTTATTTTTTTTACCATCGTTTTTCCTTTTATTTTAAATAATTCTTGCAATAAGATAACCTACATATTAGATAAAAACAATTAAGGAACAATGAATATCCACATTATGGAGATAATAATGACACCCGAAGAAATCAAAAAAATCTGCAATAAATTTTATCCGGCAGAAAATATATCCGGCATTAAAGAACTGGGAAACCGTTTGATTATTGAGTTTAAGAACTTAGCCGAAAATCCCAGTGTAACCGCAGATTTAAAGCAGGAATTGTCATCGGTGCTGCCGGATAAAAAAATCTCCGTGGTGTTTGTGGAAGATAAAAATGCCAATCTCGGCACTAATGCTATCGCAAAATGGCAGCTGCCGTCAGTCAAAAAAATTATCGGCGTTGCGTCCGGCAAAGGCGGGGTCGGCAAATCTACCACCGCCGTAAACTTAGCGCTAGCTTTGGCGCATGAGGGTAAAAAGGTGGCTTTGGTGGATGCTGATATTTACGGCCCGTCCATTCCGACTATGCTGGGCTATGAAGGACAGCCGCTGCTTTCGGATGACGTACAGACTTTTAATCCGTTTGAAAACTATGGCCTTAAATCTATTTCTATCGGCTCGTTAATCAGCCGCGATACTCCGATAATTTGGCGCGGCGTTAAAATCAGCGGCGCTTTAGAGCAGCTGATGACGCAAACCAACTGGGGCGAAATTGACATTATGGTTATCGATATGCCGCCGGGAACGGGAGATATTCAAATCACATTGTCTCAGCGCGTGGAAATGGACGGTGTGGTAATCGTTTCCACCCCGCAAGATATTGCTTTGATAGATGCCATTAAAGGCGTGAATATGTTTAAGAAAACCGGCACGCCAATATTAGGTATTATCGAAAATATGAGCTACTTTATTTGCCCGTGCTGCGGCAAACGGTCGGATATTTTCGGACATGAAGGAGCTAAACAGACAGCCGAAAAAATGGGCGAAACCTTTTTAGGCGAAATTCCATTGGATATGGCAATCAGACAAAACGCCGATAAAGGCACGCCGATTGTGGTTTCCGCACCGGAGAGCCCGTACAGTCAGGCTTATTTAGATATTGCCGGAAAAATAATCCGGCGAATCGGATGAGATTTAATATCTTAATTAAAAACGAATACCAAAGGCGCATTTATTTCTGCCCTCGGCACAGGATTGGCAAGCTGTTTTAAAGTCTGTCAGTTTTGCATCTTTCAAACATTCAGACAGCACGGTAATTATTGCCAGTACGCCCAGCATTTCAATCATACTGCGGCCAAGTTGCAACACACTCTTATTGTCATCCTTTGCTTTGAGCGTTAGCTCATTCGCAGAGGATCCAGGATGGTATGTCTGCTTAAAAAACTTGCAACAAATACTAAGCTCTTGTTTTTTATTGTCATTGCCGGACGCGTTCCGGCAATCTTGGTTCAACATACTCCTTTTGAATAATATGGCTAATATATTGACTTGGTTAGTCACTTGCTGCAACAAGATCTTCGGGACAAGCCCAAAGATGACGGAGAACAAACGAAGGGCTGTGCTTTTTGCATCCTTTGATAATATTGACTTTATAATCCTGGATGCTCGCTGTAGTTCGCTATGCTCACACGCAAGCATGACGTTGAGAGTAACAGAGAACAAACGAGAGAATATTCTATTTTTTAACTTATCCATATTTTCGAACTCCTTAAATACATAAAACAAAACCCGCTTTCAGGCGGGCGGATGTTCGAAAACCGTACATAAGCAAACGGCTCGGCTTATTTGGCCGAAACCTTATTTAGCCGACATCCGCTCAAGCAGAAATCAGCATATAATATTTTAGTCGCTATGCATAACGACTGCTTATGTTAAGGGTTTTCGACGCCCTCGGCAGACTATCGTCCGCTTGATTTTAGTTTAATAAAGCTATTCCGCTTTGTAAAGTAAAAAAATCAAAGGAGAGTACTTGAAAAATAAATCAAAAAAAATCCTCGCTTTCCGGCAAGGACTTTCTTTGATTGTATTCAGATAACTGCTTATTCTTTCCGCAAATTAGCGGCGGAAGTCCACATTTTTTCCAAGTTATAAAACTCCCGAACTTCCGGACGGAATATATGCACAATCACGTCAAACGCATCAATCAAAACCCAATCGGCTTTGGTTTCGCCTTCTACCGAACAACGGCAGCCGGCAGCCTTCAGAGCTTCTTCAATTTTTTGCGCGATAGAGGCCACATGGCGGTTAGAAGTACCGCTCGCCACCACCATATAACCGGCGATAGAGGTTTTGCCTTCCAAATCAATTACCGAAACATTTTCCGCCTTCATATCGTCCAAGGCTTTGGTGATTATATCCAATACTTTAGTGTCTTTTGCTGCCACGATTTTACTCCTTAAAAATTTAGTCCAATGGCGACCATGTTTTAGTTGTTGTTTCTATTTGTTCATTTTCAGCCGGTTGATTTTGCGTTTTGCGATTGCGGGCTACAAATTTATCCACAGCCGACAAACAATCGTTCAAATTTTTACCGGCAACTGCCGAAATGGCAAAAACCTGATTTTTTGTAACTTTATGCAAAGCCGCGACTTTTTCTTTAATTTCTTCATCCGTCAAAGCATCGCATTTGTTCAAAGCCACGACTTCTGCCTTGTTTTTCAGCTTGTCATTATACAATTCCAGCTCTTTGCGAATCGTCAAGTAGTCATTAGCCACATCTTCCGCTGTGCCGTCCAGCAGATGCAAAAACACCGAGCAGCGCTCAACATGCTTCAAGAATCTATCGCCTAGACCCACGCCTTCGTGCGCGCCCTCAATCAGCCCCGGAATATCGGCTAAAACCAGCTCTTTGCCGCCAATCCAAGCCACGCCCAAATGCGGGTGCAGAGTTGTAAACGGATAAGAAGCAATTTTCGGACGGGCAGAAGTAACCGCGGATAAAAAGGTAGATTTACCGGCGTTCGGCAAACCAATCAACCCGACATCGGCAATAATTTTTAAGCGCAGCCATACCCAAATTTCTTCGCCCGGAGTCCCCGGACCGGCATAGCGCGGAGCCTGGTTGGTAGAGCTTTTGAAACGAGTGTTGCCCAAACCGCCCTTGCCGCCTTTGGCAATCAAAAAGCGCGCGCCCGGCTTAACCATATCGGCAATCACGGTTTCGCCGTCTTCTGCCACAATTTCAGTACCGACCGGAACTTTGATGATTAAATCTTCGCCTTTATAGCCGGTCATTTCCGAGCCCATGCCCTGCTGGCCTTTCTGCGCTTTAAAATGCTGCTGATAGCGAAAATCTATAAGCGTGTTCAGATTTTCCACCGCTTCAAAATAGACACTGCCGCCATCGCCGCCGTCGCCGCCGTTAGGGCCGCCGAACTCTATAAACTTTTCACGCCGGAAGGCCACACAGCCTTTTCCGCCGTCACCGGCTTTGATATATATTTTTGCCTGATCCAAAAACTTCATTTCTTTTCCTTTTGTTTAAGGTCAAATAATAGCCTTAAATAAAAAATAAAGGGGCATAACGCCCCTATTTTAACTCTTCTGCAAGATTATTCAGCAACAACAGAAACGTAAACTTTATCGTCTGCTTTTGTTTTGAACTCTACTTTGCCTTCAGATGTTGCAAAAATTGTGTGATCTTTGCCTAGGCCTACATTCTGTCCCGGATGATATTTTGTTCCGCGTTGACGAATGATGATATTGCCAGGGATAACAGCTTCACCGCCGAATTTTTTAACACCCAAACGGCGACCTTCAGAGTCACGACCGTTGCTGGAACTACCGCCAGATTTTTTATGTGCCATAACGTTATCTCCCTAAATTATTTTTCGCACACATCAGTAATTTTTACTAATGTGATGTTTTGTCTGTGACCATTTTTACGACGATAGTTCTGTCTTCTTTTCTTTTTGAAAACAATAACTTTTGCGTCTTTAGCTTGTTTCAGAACCAAAGCTTTAACACTGGCGCCGGCAACCAATGGAGTGCCGATTTTTTCGCCCAAAGCCAAAACTTCGTTGAAAACAACTTCTTTACCTTCTTCACCGGCGATTTTTTCCAACTTAACAACGTCACCTGTTGTTACGTTATACTGTTTTCCGCCTGTTTTTATTACTGCGTACATATTCTTCACCTAATTTTATTTAAACATAAAACATTGGCTTGTACTATACATAAGTTTTCGGCGCTGTCAACAGGAAAATAACTAATTTTTAATTTTTTACGCAATATCGCCGATATTACTTTATAATATATATGGTGCGTATGCGTATATTAAACTTGAAAATTTTATTTTTGCAAGCTAAATATGATTAAAAATAATTCGCGAGGTGTTTAGAATGTATGACGTCTATAAAATCAGAAAAGATTTTCCGGTGCTCAATGAGCTGATTAGCGGCAAGCCGTTTTTTTATTTGGACACATCGGCTTCGGCGCAAAAACCGCAGCAGGTTTTGGATAAGATGATGCAGGTTTATCAAACCACCTACGCCAACCCGCACCGCGGCAGCTACACAATTTCGGAAGAAATGACAACCGAATTTGAACAGGCACGCGAAACCGTACGCGAATTTATAAACGCCGATTTTGCCCGCGAAATAGTTTATACCCGCAATGCTACAGAATCTATAAATCTGGTAGCCTCGTCCTGGGGCGGAGAAAATCTGAAAGCCGGCGATGAAGTTTTAATCTCGCAAGCCGAACACCATGCCAACTTAGTGCCGTGGCAGCATATCTGCCAGGTAACAGGTGCTAAACTGGTTGTTTTTCCGGTTTCGGACAAAGGCGAATTTATTGAAGAAGAATTCTTGAAACATTTAAGCGAAAAAACTAAAATCGTTGCCGTTACGGCTATGTCAAATGTTTTAGGCACGATTTTTCCGGTTAAAAAAATCGCCGCTGCAGCGCATAAAACCGGTGCGAAAGTGTTGGTTGACGCTTGCCAATTCGCAGTGCACCATAAAATAGACGTGCAAGACATTGACTGCGACTTTTTGGCTTTTTCCGCTCATAAAACTTACGGTCCGAGCGGTATCGGCGTGCTTTACGGCAAAGCGGAAATTCTGCAAAATATGCAGCCTTACCAATTCGGCGGCGATATGATTGAAAACGTGACCTATGAAAAAACCACGTTTACCGATATTCCGGCACGCTTTGAAGCCGGTACTCCGGCTGCCGTGCAGGCTATCGGCATGGCCGAAGGGCTTAAATATATGATGAATTTAGGCTTGGATAACATTGAAAAACATGAACAGGAATTGGTAAAATACACCACGGAAAAATTGCTGCAGGTACCGGATTTGAAAATTATCGGCACGGCTAAAGACAAAGGCGGCGTTTTCAGTTTTGCCATTCGCGACATTCATCCGCAGGATTTGGCTTTTGTGCTGAATAAAGAAAACATCGCCATCCGCACCGGCCACCACTGCGCGCAGCCGATTGTCAACCGTATGGGCTACACTTCGCTGGCTCGTGCCTCACTTGGTTTATACAGCACCAAAGAAGACATAGACGCTTTGTACAACGCGCTTTTGAAAGCAGAAAAATTTTTTAGAGAAAACTAATGTCTGAAGAAATTGAAAACAAAGAAAATACAGAAGATACAACTGTCGGCGCGACCGAAAGCCGTCTGCTGCAAGCCATGAGCGTCAGCGATGAAGAAGACGCGGCGCCGGCTGAGCTGCCGGAATATGTCGCCTACGCAGGAACTGAGCTGCCTCAAGGCACAGAAAAAGCCAAAATGTTTGACATTGTGGAAAAAATCCGCACGGTTTCCGATCCGGAAATTCCGCTGAATGTTTATGACATGGGACTGATTTATAAAATAGACCAGCGCGACAACGGCGATATTTATATTGAAATGACTGTTACCGCCCCAACCTGTCCGATTGCCGGAGAATTGCCGCAGCAAGTTGCAGACGCCGTGTCCGAAGTTGCCGGAACCGGAAAAATAGAAGTAAAAATTGTTTGGGAGCCGGCTTGGACTCCGGAACGTATGACCGATGAAGCCAAAGAAATGCTGGAGCTTATCTGATGACTGTTGAAGAACTGATTGACAACTTTTCATTTTTGGACGGCTGGGAAGAAAAATATCAATATGTGATAGACTTGGGGCACAAGCTGGAGCCTCTGGATGAAAAATTCAAAACCGATGATTGGAAAGTAAAAGGCTGCCAGTCGCAAGTTTGGCTGGTTCCGCAAATTCAAAACGGCGTCTTTCATTTTAAGGGCGACTCAGATGCTATTTTGGTTAAGGGAATAATCTCTATCGTTTTGCTTATTTATAACGATAAAACCGCAGATGAAATAAAAAATATTGATGTTACAAAAATTTTTGTTAAACTGGGACTTGAAGAAAATCTAACTCCGAGCCGCCGCAACGGCATGTTGTCTATGGTTGAAAAAATCAAGCAGTATGCCGCGGCGGCTTAAATGAAAGCGCACTATGAATATTCACGAGTATCAAGCCAAAAAAATTTTAGCCCAGCACGGAATCGCTATTCCGGCGGGAGGTATTGCCTATACTCCGAGCGAAGCTAAAAGAGTGGCGCTGAGCCTGACCTCGCGCGGGCCGTGGATGCTCAAAGCGCAAATTCAATCCGGCGCGCGGGCTTCCGGTCATTTTGTGGAGCGTGAAGCCGGACATAAAAGCGGAATCCGCCAAGTTACGCAAATTTCCAACATTGCTTACGAAACCACACAAATGCTGAATAATACGCTGGTAACAGAGCAAACCGGCGCGGAAGGCAAGCTGGTCAGCAAGGTTTATGTGGAAGCCTTCAAAAAAGCCAAGCATGCTTTTTATGCCGGTATGGTTATAGACAGCTCTTTACCGGCGGTGTCGCTGCTGGTTTCAGAAATTATAAATCAGAGCATTATAAAAGTCGCCACCACGGATGAAAGCAAAATTCTGCGCATAAACCTAAAATTCGGTGAAGAATTCAGCGAATCGCAGATTTTACAGGTTTTAGATTTTTTGAATTTGGATAAAAGCTATCTTGCCAATTTCAGCGATTTTTTCGCTAAGCTGTATCATACTTTTATGAGTCTGGACGCACAAATGATAGAAATTAACCCGGTCGGCATTTTGCGCGATAAAAGCTTAATCGCGCTGGATGCTAAAATCAATTTTGACGACAATGCTTTGTTCCGGCATCCCGATGTTTTGCGCCTGCAAGATGACTATGAAGAAAGCGCCCGCACCCTGCGCGCCAAAAAATTCGGCTTTCAATACAGCGAATTTGACGGCAACATCGGCTGCATTGTCAACGGCGACGGCCTGGCTTTGGAAGCTCTGGATTTAATCCAAAGCAAAGGCGGCAGCATGGCCTGCTTTTTAAATGTTAAGGGCGGGGTAGATAAAGACAAAATCGCCGCCGGCATAAAAATAATCATGACGAATCCGCGGGTCGAGGGAATTTTAATCAATGTCTTAGGCGGTTTTCTGCGCTGCAATCTGATTGCCGACGGTATTTTGGCGGCAACACAGGAAGTGGGGATGAATGTGCCGATTGTTCTGCGTTTGGAAGGCACCAATAAAGAAGAAGCCAAAAGCATCCTGGCTCAGTCCAATCTGCCGATTATTTTTGCCGAAAATATGAACAGCGCCATTGAAATTTTGCTGAAACAAATGGAGATTAACGACTGATGTCTATCTTAGCCAATAAAAGCACCAGAGTTTTAGTACAGGGAATTACCGGCACGCAGGCTTCTTTCCATGTTAAGCGCTCTATGGATTACGGCACCAAAATCGTGGCCGGAACCTCGCCTAAATCCAGCGGATCGGAACATCTGGGCGTACCGGTTTTTGCCAATATAAAAGAAGCTAAAGAAAATATTGATTTTGATGCAACCGTAATGTTTGTACCGGCAACCGCTCTGAAAGACGCCGTTAAAGAAGTTGTTGAAGCTGAAATTCCTTTGGCGGTTTCGATTGCTGACGGCGTGCCGTTGCATGATATGCTGGAAATTAAAGCCATGCTGGACGGCTCGCGGACAACCTTAATCGGTCCGGATACTCCGGGGCTGATTACTCCGCAGGAAGCGCGGCTCGGAATTTTTCCGGAAAATATTCATCATAAAGGCTGTATCGGCATTGTTTCGCGCGCTTCAACCCTGACCTATGAAGCGGTTATAGAAACCAATGCCGCCAATCTCGGGCAATCCACTGTAGTGGGAATCGGCGATGATATGATTATCGGCACCGATTACCGGAAAATTATTCAGCTTTTTCATGAAGATGACGAAACTAAAGCCATTGTTTTGGTTGGAAAATCGGACAGCCTGTATGAACAAATTGCGGCAGAATATTACAGCAGCCTGCAGCATAAAAAGCCGATTATCGCTTTTGTGGCCGGAGAAGCTTTGCCTTTTGGGCACAGCATGGGCTATGCCGAAGACATTATAACCGGCGGACGCATCACGGTACAGGACAAAAAGCGCCTTATGCGCGAATCCGGAATGACCGTGGTTGACAATGTAGATCAAATTCATCAGGCTCTATTGGATTTAGGCTTATAAAATGCCGTGGTGGAATGCTGTTATAAATTTGATATTGCCGCCGCGCTGTATAAAATGCGGAAAAATTTTAGGCGAACGCAACGGCTTATGCAGCAGCTGCTTTAATAAAATACACTTTATCAGCGCTCCGTATTGCGCCCGCTGCGGCCGGCCGTTTACCAACGAATCCGGATTAACTGCCGGCAAAAAGCAGCTCTGCGGAAAATGCCTGCAAGAAAAACGTTCTTTGTTTACCATGCAGCGTTCGGCTTTTATTTATGATGACGAATCTAAAAACTTAATCTTGGATTTTAAGTTCCGCGACAAAACCGTTTCAGCCGAAACTCTGGCTAATTTGCTTTTCAGCGCCGGACACGATATCTGGAACGAAAAACCAGATTTGCTGATTCCGGTGCCGATTCATAAACTCCGGCTTTTGAAAAGGCGCTATAATCAATCAGCCTTGCTGGTTAAATATTTAGCTCTGAAATCCGGTATAAAAGCCGATTATTTTTCACTGGTACGGCAGCAGAATACCATTCCGCAAGTACACCTTTCCGGAGAAGCGCGGCGGCACAATTTACATCATGCCTTCTGCGCCGCTTTGCCGCAAAATCTGCAAGGTAAAAGCGTGGTTTTGATTGACGATGTGGAAACCACCGGCTCAACCTTAAACGAATGCGCCAAGGTTTTGAAAAAAGCCGGTGTTACAAAAATTTATGCCTTAACCTTGGCGCGTACGGAAATTTAGATCAGCCGATTACTTTGCGTAAAATTCCGCCGTTTTCTTCCAGCAATTTCTGCGCTTGTTCCCGAGTGCAGTTTTTCTTTAGCATCACACAGGCGGTTTTTACATTTTTTACCTTAGCTAAAACTTCCGCTGCTGTTTTTTCATCAACGCCGCAGATTTCACGCACAAAACGAACGGCGCGCTGCTGCAGTTTTTGGTTGGTAATTTCAAGGTCTATCATATAGTTATGATAGGTTTTGCCCAGTTTAATCATAGCGCCGGTAGAAAGCATATTCAAAATCATTTTCTGCGCCGTGCCGGATTTCATGCGGGAAGAACCGGTAACAGCCTCCGCCCCGAGAATCGGATTTATAAAGATGTCGGCAAACTGCTTAAACTTGGCGTCCGGATTGGAAGTAACGGCTATCGTCAAGCAGCCTTTTTGGCGCGCCAACTCTAAAACTTTCAGTCCGTATTGCGGATTGCCGCTGGCAGAAATCGCCACTACGACATCGCCTTTCTGCGGATTAAATTGCTGCATATCGGCAATAGCCAAATCCGCTCTGTCCTCGGCATTTTCCACAGCTTGGCGAATCGCTTTTTCGCCGCCGGAAATATAAGCCTGAATCAGCTCCGGCGCAATACTGTAAGTCGGCGGCATCTCGGAAGCATCCAGAATCCCCAGGCGCCCGCTGGTGCCGCTGCCGAAATAAGCCATACGACCGCCATGGCACAGAGAATCGGCGATTATATCAATAGCTGCGCCGATTTGCGGCAGCACTTTAGAAACGGCTTCCGCTACTTTTTTATCTTCATCATTTATCAGTTTGGCAATTTCTGCCCCGTTTTTGAGGTCTATATCCACGGTTGCCGGATTGGCGCGTTCTGTTATTGACAGCATTATTTTATCTCCTTTTCAACAGGTTAGAGTATAATAGCAAATATATTTTAAGAAAACTTAAAAAAAAGATTGACATTCGGCAAAAAATAATGATTATAGCGTTTAGAGAAATCAGAAACGATTTGTCTTTATGACCCCGAGATGGTTTTATTGGAGGGGTGGCAGAGCGGTCAAATGCAACGGACTGTAAATCCGTCGACTTAGTCTACGATGGTTCGAATCCATCCCCCTCCACCACTGATGAATCACTTGGGGTTTTTGATTTCAATATTAAGCTCAAGCGGGTGTAGCTCAATGGTAGAGCAGAAGCCTTCCAAGCTTACTACGGGGGTTCGATTCCCCTCACCCGCTCCAACTTCCTTAATATTGATTTTCGTCTTTAACATTATAAAACAGGATAAATAAACAATGGCAAAAGAAAAATTTGAACGCAGCAAACCGCACTGCAACATTGGTACAATC
>CAVGVF010000024.1:0-20289 GCA_963632615.1 uncultured Eubacteriales bacterium | reverse complement strand
GGAGTTTAGAAAAACACTGAATTTAATTAAAATAATCATGTCCTTTAGAAGACAAACGTCCGACCATAAAGTCTCTTTTTTCTTCTTTTTTGCAATATTTTCCTTCTATTTTCTGCAAGTTAGCCAATTTTTCCTGATTTTCGCCGTATAACGGACGCAAATTGTGGATAACATTGGAAAGCAGCAAGGATTTTTCTTCGGCTTTCAGCGCGTTGCTGTCTATCAGTTCATTCGCCGCGCCTTCCAGCAATGCAGCTTTTATGTTCGGCTGTTTTGCTTCCAAAGAAAGTTTCATCAGCTCGCGGACTTTAGTTTTGCCCTCCAGAAATTGTTCGGCCAAAACAGAGCGGATTTCAAAAGCTTTTTCCGGTTCGGTATGCTGCTGCAATTTTGCCAGCCCGCGCAGAGCTTTGATTTTCTTTTCCTTAGAATCGGCATAATTAAAAGCTTCTTTATAGTGATAAATCGCTTCCTTATATTCCGAATAGTTTTTGGTCTGCAAAAATGAATTGCTGTATTCTTTAGTCATAGACTTGCCGTAAAGCGTATGGATTTTATAGAGCGCCGCGCTGTCATTTTGATAATTTTCCAAAGCACGGTCGCAGGCCTCGCGCACAAACAGCATCTTCTTATTCATATTATCCGGCAGATATTCAAAACAGGTTTTTATCAGCTGCGGATTGCTGGTCAGGCGCAAAGCTTTTCCCATATAGTCGTATGAAGCCAGCTGTTCTTTGTTGTTGCCCATTTTCTCAGACTTTTTACGCGAAAGCTGTTCCATCAAAATCGCAATATTATGATAGCCGAACGCCATTTGCTCATTGTCAATTATCTTATAATCATGCAAATCTTCCAGACTCTGCACTTTGTTTTCCACCTCTATCTGCGTGGCAACCGAACTCGAGCTGGAGTTAATCATATTAAAAATGTCACGTCCGATAACTGCGGTTTCAAAAGCATATTCCAGCTGCGGCACCGAAGACAGGCGGATACGCATTACCTTGTCAAACTGGTTAGCCGATTGCAGATTGTTGGCAAACTGCATGCCTGCCAGATTCTGCAGCTTTTCAATGGCTGAATTTATTCTGCCGGCGTCCAGCGAAAAAACATCTGACTTAATATCATAAGTCACATCGTTCAAATAGTTCTGATAAATTTCATTATATACGGGATGATTAAGGTTATGCGCCTCTTCTTCGGTAAATTTTCCGGCTTGAAGATAATCGCTGATTTGCTGGTACAGCCACTGCTTTTCCGGAGTATTGTCCGGTTTGTTGAACAAATCGGTTATAGTCCGTTTTTGAAACAGTTCAACATCCAGCGGCGGAACATCATCAATATTTTCAATAGTCGGAATATTGTTTTCTGCCGCCGGCTGTTCGGCGTTCTGATTCTCTTTTTGCAAATTTTCAGTATCTTCAGCCATGGTATTTCTCCCGTATTTGATTATTTGCGCTTATTAAAACATATTTTTCTGCCAAGTACAAGAAAAATTTGTCAACTTTTGTTTATTTTTTCTAAAATAAACCGTTTTTAACCACATCTTTGCCGAATTTTTTTTCTAAATCATCCAAAACCCGGCTGATTTTATCATCCTTGTATTCGGCCACGGCAAATAAATTCGGCTGAAAATCTTTGGCGCTGAGCAAATGCTCCAGCATCACGCCGCTGCTGCGGTACAAAATATTCGGCAGATATATTTTTGGCAGCAGGCTTTGCGCCGCCTTAAAAAGCTCTTGTTCGCCGTTGGTCGGCTGCGCCAGTTTTATATAGTCGCTGTAAACGGTAAAATCTTTGGTGCGCAGCATAACTCCGACCGTTTGGCAATAGCAGTTGTCTTCGCGCAGCTTGCGTCCGGCTGTGTGAATGTGGTATTTCAGCGAAGTCCTCAGCACATCAATATCAGAGGTAAATTTAGTCAAGGCCGAAGTGCTTTGAATCGATTTCGGCAAGCCGGCCTGCGATTCCACTTTGCTGACGGCATAGCCCAGCAGCTCATATTTCAAATTAAGTCCGGCGATTCCCAAATATTTGCGCACCCAGCTGTCGGTTTGCTCCGTAAACTCCCGGCAGTTAAACACGCCTGCCATTTTCATTTTTGCCGTATGCTGCCGGCCGAAACCGCACACATCCTCCAGCGCCGTTTGCGCTAAAACTTCCGGCAAATCCGCCTGCTCTATCACGCACACGCCGCCGCTGCTTTTAGCTTTGTCGCTGGCCAATTTTGCCAATAGTTTGGACGAGCTGACGCCGATTGAAACCGGTATGCCGCATTTTTTCCAAACCGTTTGCCGGATATTGGCCGCCAATGCGGCAAAATCTTGTTTATACAGCTTGTCTAAACCGTGCAGGTTCAAATAGGCTTCATCAATGGAGCAAATCTCAACATCGGGAGTAAAATTTTTTAGGCAGGCCATAACCTTGGCCGAATATTCCTCATACCTTTTATGCCGGCCGGATATATACAAAACCTGCGGAAATTCCTTTTTAGCCATAAAAAGCGGCTGTCCCATTTTTACGCCGGCAGCCTTGGCCTCGCGCGAGCGGGAAACCACACAGCCGTTGCCGCCCGAAACCACGCAGACGGCTTTGCCGCGCAGCTCGGGATTATCCGCCTGTTCGCAAGAAACAAAAAAACTATCGCAATCCACCAAAGCTATTTTAGACATTTTGCACCTTGTTCTATATTTGTTCTGAATATAAAATAAACGGCGCGCTTGTCAACCTAAATTATATTCTATAAGCACAAAAAAACGCCTGCTTTGGAACCTATCCTGTTTTAAGGCTAGATTCCGGCAGACGTCTTTTCAATTATTAAGCTTTTTCTTCTGCCAAAGCCTGTTTCAGCAAAGGCACAACCTGTTGGAGTTCTGCAATGTTTTTATAGAATTGGCAATATTCAACCGCCTTTTCTATCCAGCTGCAGCGCCCTTCTTTGGTGCCGGCGCAGATATACAGCCCCAGGCAAATCAGCAGCATCGGCATAACTTTGCCGGACTCGCTGCGAAAGCTCATCGGCAAACCCGAGCGATAGCCCTGCACCAATTTGGCATAATCCTGATGCTTGGCATAAAGAGCCTCGCTGCGGTTAAGCTGGCAAGCCGCCGCTCCGATTTCGGAAAGCAGCAATTCAGTTTTCAGCTGCGGAAAAGCATTGTAGACTTTTTCTTTTTGCTCATGAACGCAGCTGTGTGAAAGCAGCTCTTTCAGATAGTCGGCATTGCCGATTTCTATCAGCCTTTGCACAACCTTTTCATTTGGTATGTTCTTCATATCAAAGAAATGCAAAAAGCTTTTTATCAGCTGCTCATCATCGGCAGAATTCAAAATTCTAAGCTGTATCCCCACGCTTGACAAAGCATTGGGTTTTGAGCTTTCCGCAAATTTCTGAACGGCAAGACTCAAAGGATGCATCACGGCAAAATTCAGAGGTTTATGTGCCGCTTTGAGCTTTTCGGACTGGTCAATCAGCTTCAGCAGAGCCTCAAAAGACAAAGCGTAGTGCTGCAAATACCATTCCAGTTTTGCAAACATAAAGCAGTCATCCGGCGCTTCGTTCATTTTTTGCATTTCTACCAGCAGCAATTCTCCGTCAATGCTCAAATTGTGCGGCAGCAGCGTAAAAATGTCGTATGGTACACCGTAAATCAACAGCTTCTGCACTTCCGAATCGTATGGTTTGGCGCCGATAGTTTTGAAGTACAGCTGCCACAGTTTTTTGCCATAAACTTTCAAGTAGCCGGCAGCCTTGATATCCGGCATTTTTGACAGCTGAAACGAAAGTAAATTACCCGCCCAATTTGCCTCGTTGCGGCAATATTGCTGGCATAATTCATCTACTTCCAAATCAGTCAATCTGCCGGCGCAGGCCTTTGGCAGCATTTTGAAATAATTAAACTTTCCCATAAAAATACGTTTTAGATAATAATATAAAATATGTTTGGAAATATAGACAAAGCACTATGATTTGTCAAACAAAAAACAGCACCTTTACTAAAAAAGGCACTGTTTTTAAATCTATACATCAGCGCGGCGGCTTAAAACAATCTCTTTAACCTCGCTCAATCCATCCTGCTTGCACAGCAAATCAAAAGAACAATCATTGGTAAATGCTTCTTGATTGTTTTTGGCATATTCAAGCAGCAGCTTTTTGTAGTCAATGCTCTTGCTTGTTTCGGCGGCATAGCTGTTTCCGGCAGCCAGCAAAACCAAGCTCATTTCGGCATCGGTAGAAAGTTCAAACCGATTGCAGTACCACAAAACTTTTTGAACATCGTCAGAAGTCAAAAGCTCTTTTTCAATCCACGGATGCAGAGGACGCGGCAAACGCTCAAAATCTTCTTGCGGAAGCTTGGAAATAACTGCGCTTTCGGCCATAGTCAGAGGCTTTTGGCGCTTTTTCAAACAAGCCATAACCAAAGGCAGCACACGTCTGCGGTTAGCCATTACCTTTGCAAAAGCTTTGTCGCTCATAAAAGTGTGATTGACAAAGAAAATGCTCAAAACACGGCGCAGCTCGCGGTCTGTTGTCACCCCGTCTTTTTGACTCCACTTCATATTCCAGGCAACTTCGGCTTGCCAATTTTTGTTTTCATCAAGGTCGTATTCATAAACCTCGCACAAACCGATTAAAGTACCTAAGGTAAAATTGCCTTTCAATGCCGTGTACTGTAAGTACAGTCTTTTTAAGATATTCATACGCACAAAATAATTTAAATTGTTAATAATAGGAATTTAACTGAACTATATATATTTTTTACAATTTTTGTCAAGATAAAGTTATAAAAAAAGAACCTCGTTTGCAGAGGCTCTTTTATACCGTGTAATCAGCTAAATCAATCGGCAATAGTCAGATTGCGCTTGCCGGCCAAAGATTCCTGAATGAATTTGATTTGTTCCATAATCATTTCATTGTCTTTATATTTTTCGGCAGCTTGAGCAACACGTTCTTCAAATGTTCCGTTTGAACCCTTGAATATAAACATAAATGCGCGGGTGCAGGATTTGATAACGCTTTCTTCCAAGCCGCTGCGCTTTAAGCCGACAACGTTCAAACCGCGCAGATGCGCCGGCATGCCGTTAGCTATGCCGAACGGTATAATATCGCGGGCAACGCCCGAAACGCCGCCGACCATAGCTTTGCGCCCGATATGCACAAACTGATGAACAGCGCAGTTGCCGCCCAAAATAACTCCATCACCCAGATGAACATGGCCGCCGATTACCGCATTGTTGGTCATAATCACATTATTGCCGACCACACAGTCATGAGCTATATGCGAATTAACCATAAACATTCCGTCATCGCCGACAACGGTTGTCAGATGTTCTTTCGGCGTACCGGCGTGCATAGTCACGTTTTCGCGGATAACATTGCGCTTGCCGACAATCAAACGCGCCCCCGGCTGAAATTCATTGCCGTGATCCTGCGGTCCGCAGCCCAGTCTGGCTCCCGGAAAAACAACCGTCCCTTCGCCGATTGTGGTATCGCCGTAAATTGTAACTTGCCCCAGTAAACGTACGTTTTCGCCGATTTTAGCTTGAGCGCTGACCCAGCAGAAAGGTCCGATTTCCGCGCTGTCTGCGATTTGTGCGCCGTCTTCAATAACAGCTGTAGCATGAATTTTAGCCATAATCTTATTCCTTTTTTACCTATAAAAACATTAACTATCCATAAGACTACAAATAGTCCGGACAGATTGCAACACACAAAACGTTACAGTTTATTTCTTTTGCAGCACGCAGACAAAAAATCCGTCCGTGCCGGTCAAAAGCGGCGAACACTTCAGCCAGCGAGTTTCCGCAAACGGATAAGGCTGTTCCAGCTTGCGCTCCCATAAATTTTTCATATTTACAGTCGTAAATTCCGGATATTTTTGCAGAAAAGCTTCTATCCGCTGCTCATTTTCTTCCGGCAGCACCGAACAAGTCATATAAATAATCCGCCCGTTATCTGCCACATGCTTGGCGGCAATATCCAAAATTTCGGTCTGCGCCTGTTCTATGGCTTTCAGCTGCTTCGGCGTCAGGCGGTATTTAGCATCCGGCGAACGCCTCCAAGTGCCGCTGCCCGAACACGGTGCGTCCACAATAAAGCGGTCAAATTTATCGGCAGCGTTTATCCCTTGGATAATTTTGATATTTTTAATCCCCAATCGCTCTGCCCGCGCCTTTAGCCCGTCCATACGGTTAAAGTTTTTATCATGGGCGTAAATTAAGCCGTCATTATGCAGAATAGCCCCAAGCAGCAGGCTCTTGCCGCCTCCGCCGCAGCAGTAGTCTATAATCCGCTGATTATTGCGCACATCGCACAAAATAGCCCCCAGCTGCGAAGCCTCGTCCTGCACTTCTATTTCTCCGTTTTGATAAGCTATGCAGTTTTGCAGATTTACCCTTTCGGCCGAGCGCAGCCCATACGGCGAATACGGCGTTAAAGAGAAGAACAGCCCCTCTTTCTGCAGCTTGTTTTTAGCTTCTTCGCGGCTGATGAAATTAGCCCTGATATCAGCAGGAGCTGTAGTATTCAAGCTTTCGGCCAGCGCCGGATTATTGATTTTTTCATACAGCCATTTCGGACATTCTTTTTCGATATATTCCGGATAAACATCTTCATTCAGATGCGCAAGTTTTTCCTTTTCATCCTTAGTCAGCGGCTTTAAGCCGTATTCCGAACCATCGGCGGCAATATCCAAATCCTCGTCTTTAAGATAGGTTAGAAGCAGCATCCGCGGCTCGCAGCAGCCGCAGTCAAATTCCAGCCGGCTGCGGTGGCGGATAATGTCCCATACCGTGTTGGTAATAAACTTGCGGTCTTTGGAGCCGATATATTTGCGATTCCGCAGATATTCTTTCAGAATGTTGTCGGCCGGATATTGGTCTTGAAAAACTTTGGTTATAACTTCTAAAACTGCCTGATATTTAGCGCTGAGCTGCATTTAATTTCTCCTTATGCCGTTACTATAAACAAAAATCCCCTCAAAAACAATAAGTTTTTAAGAGGATTTTCATGGTTACTCTTTCCATAATAACAGAGGTTTTTTAACAACATTAGTATCAACATTGCAATGAAACGATAACATAGTTATGGTTTTTTGCAGCAACATATTGTGTATGGTTTCAACCGCTTTCGGACTATCATTCGGCAAAATTTTTGCAAGATGATGATCGGAAACTTGAAAACCGACTAAGGAGCCTTTGCAAAAATCATTTAAAGCAAAAATAACTCCTTGGCAAACAATACCCAGTACTAAATGGCACTTATCCGTATCAACTCTGGATGAAAGTTCCATTTTGCCCTCCCGGCCGTTATAAAAAACCAGCGGGCACGGCGTTTGAAGAAAACCGTTAGACATAATAGTAAAAATTTAAAAGATTAAATAATAAAAAACACAGCGTCAGTATACATATTTTTATTTTTTTTGTCAAGCCTATAAACAAAAAAACTGTAAAATCACTAAGGACTTTACAGTTTTTTATAATCTGATTACTCTGGCAATCTCACTAAAGCATAACGCACAAAGCCGTTATTGTCGCGGCGGTCATGCTTAGAATACATACCATCCTTCATATCAAAGGTATGGATAGTATCAGAATCAAATCCGGTTTCTTCGCCCGACCAGTACCAGCCGTCCAGCCAATCATCGGCATCAACCGAGTGAACGTGCAAAAAATCCAAAGTCTTGCGGAAGTTGTCTTTTGCTGCATAGCAATCGCACAAATCATCCACCGGCGGCAAGGAAATTTTCCATTCCGGCGACAAAACCTGCTCCGCCGTCATAGCGTGAATCCAGTTGTTAAACTTTGAATTCTTCAGCGCCACGATAATATTGCCGCATTTAATACCCCAAAGTTCATCACGCTTGCCTATTTCCAAAGCCGGAAGAATCTGAACTTTTCCAAGCTTGGTAATATACGCCAACTCGCTTGGAGTTTCCACTTTCATGTTAAATTTGCTGTCCATAAACATAAAAATTTAAGTTAAAAAATCAGTTTTTCAGAATTATCGGTTTTCCACCTCAAAAAAGGCAGATACACACTGTTGTCTATCACGCAATAATTTTGCAAGATATTGATAAGCTTAGAAAATTCCGGAGTTTGCGTAACTTTTCGCCCTACTCCGTACTCTCCGTCTTTTGCAGCGCGGAACAAGCATTTTTCATCCCGCACCATCTCAAAAAACATACAGTTGGCAGCCGTATTCAGCGAAAACACAAAATCATCCAGCACAAAGCCGATAATATCCTGAACGCGAGCCTCATCAAAATTCATAGAATATTTGAGTGTGAAGCTGTCGCGGTTCAAATATATAAGCGCCGCCAGCAGATAGTCATTAGGCTTTTCATGCCGGTTATAAAACCAAACCGGCTCAGCCAAAAACCATAGCACAGGCTGATGCAGCAGCTTTTCATCTATCTTGCAGCCGTTTTGACAAAGCATCTCCGCTTTGCGCCGAAAATCATTGCTGCATGCTGCAAAATCTGCCTCAAAACAATAGTCCGGCAGTTCATACAGGCAAAGCGACTTATCGGCAATTTTTCTCAGTTCATCCGCAGCTTGAGCGTTTAGGGCAAACACAAGATTATAACTCACGATTGCCAAAACATCTTCCACTTTCAGCCCAAACCCGACTTTATCGGATGCGACTAAAAGAGGCTGCGGTGTTTTGCGGTTTCTGCCAATCAAAAAACACGATTTATTAGCAAAATGTATCATAATAAATAAGTTAATAATTAAAATTTAGCTCAGTATATCATTTTTCATTTTTTTGTCAAGTACAGGCATACCGTAAACATATAAAAATATCCCCTGCTTTTTACGGCAAAGGATATTATATAAAAAGAAATACAGGCTTAGTTCTGCTGCGGTTTGCTCCAAGGCTTGCCGTTTTTCAAAAAGTCCGGCAGCTCTTTCAAGGATGAAGCTCCTGCCGCCTTGGCATGTCCGCCGCCGCCGAATTCTTTGGCTATCAAAGACACATCAACATTGCTTTTGGATGTATAAAAGGTCATATTCCACAAGTTTTTCTTATTCATAAAGAAAATAACCATAAAGTCAAAATCGCGGATATTTTCCAGTGAATCAAAAAATTCGGACTGTCCCTGAGCCATATTGGCGCAGACACAGCGCATACCTTTATATTCACTGACAAAGCCCATGCCGCGCACCAAACGATAGTTGCGGTGGCGAACCCATGACAAAATCGCCGAGCCTTTTTCAACCATAGCTTTGATGTCTACTTCATTATTCATCAGCTGTGTCCAGATTCTATCGGTCGGACGGTTTACGCCGTATGTTTGAATCGCATATTCAAACGGGCGGACTCTGCGGTCGCGCAAGTCATAAATATCATTCAAACCCAGCAGACGGATGCCTTCCGGCAGTTCTTTTTCCGGATAAAAATAGCCCCAAGTCAAAACAATGGCGGCCGTGCCGACTTTACGCACACCCTTAATCGGCTCATATTCGCCGGTTTTCATCAATTCATCATATTCTTTGATAACCGAAACATGGTGGTCAATCCAGGTTAAATCAATTTTTTTATTGAGTTCCAGCATATATTTAACCGGCAGCGCGATATCGCAGATAACCAATTTATCATGCTTTTCAATTTCTTCGTAAGGGATTTCCATATCATGATTCAATCCCATCAATTCAATATCCGGAAACACGCTTTTAACAATCGCTGCCGAACCTTTTCCGTCATGATCGGCAATATGATAAATACACAGCATTCATATACTCCTTAAAACTCAATAACCATATTATCAAAAGCCGGTTCCATATTTTCCGGCGTCAAATTCATCACTTCATCATAATCGCATTCTGTAGCCATGTGAGTCAAAATCACTCTTTGGGCTTTAATCAGAGAAGCATAGTGCAAAATAATATCAATATTCGCATGATACCTGCCGCCATGCAGAATAGTCAAGGGCATAATCAAAACATTCACATCAATTTGCTGCAAATATGCCAAAGTCTGTTCCGGTATCAGCTTAAAATCCGGCACTAAAACCACCTGCCCGCCGTTAAAGCAATATCCGGTTGTCACTACCGTGTGCCCGCCGAACTCCAGCGGCCGGATTTTGAAAGTCCCCAAATCAAATTCCTTGCCGTATTCTATTTCCACCGGCAGCAATTCGGGATGATTGGTAATCTGATAATGCTCTACATTAGAAAAAACATAGCGGAAACGTTCTTTTATCTCGGCAATTTGCGGCGCAATGGCGTAAAAATTCAGACTTTTGCCGGTATTGCGGGTAATACCTCTCAAATCATCAATACCATGCAGATGGTCGGCATGCGTATGCGTATATAAAACCCCGTCCAATACAGTAATATTGTTTGCTATCAGCTGATTTTTCAAATCCGGTGAGGTATCAACCAAAATCTGAGTAGTTCCGTCAGTCAAATAAACTCCGGCGCGCTGCCTTCTGTTTTTGGGATTAGCGGGATTGCAGGCACCCCAACCTCCGGAAACAGACGGAACTCCGGGAGCGGCGCCGCTGCCTAAAATAATCAGCTTACTCATCTGCTTTTACCTTATCAAACAATGTTAAAAAGTTGCGGGTTGTTAATTCAGCCAAATCGGCAATTTCCATATTTTTCAGTTCAGCCAATACTTGAGCCGTATTTACCACAAAAGCCGGTTCGTTGCGCTGTCCGCGGTGCGGCACCGGCGCCAAATACGGCGAATCTGTTTCTATCAGCAGACGGTCATTCGGCACATTTTTAAACATCTGCCGCAGCTCTTCGCTCTTTTTAAATGTAATAATACCGGAAGCGGAGATATAAAACCCTATAGAAAGCGCAAATTCCAATAATTTTTCCGATGACGAAAAACAATGCAGCTCGCCTTTAAATTTTTGCTTTTTATAAGCCTCGCCCAAAATGGCAATCATATCATCATCCGACTCGCGGTTATGAATAATCAAAGGCAAGTCACTTATTTGCGCCGCCTTGATATGCTCGGCCAAAACTTTCAGCTGCTGCTCCTTGATATCGGCGTTGTAATAATAGTCCAAGCCGCACTCGCCGATACCAACCACATACGGTGATTTTGCCTGTTCCAGAATCTGCTCGGTCGTAAAATCCGGATATTTATCCGCCAGCTCGGGATGAACTCCGGCGGTGGTATAAATATGCTTATGCTTTGCGCAAAAATCCAGCAGACGCGGCATATCGGCTATATCATCGCACACATCCAAAATATAATCAACCCGCATATCTCTTGCCCGCTGCACCGTTTCTTCACGGTCCTGCGCAAAATCAGCGGCGTTTATATGGCAATGGCTGTCCGTAAACATTTATAAAACCTTGCAAATTTTAGTTATCAAGTTAATCAGCATCTGTTTTTTATCCATATTTATGTTTTGGCAATCGGCAAACTTACGGTTTGTTTCATCCCAGCACGCATATAAAGCCTCAACATCTTGACATTGCGGCATATTTTCACGGATAAACTTCAAAATCAGCTCCTGCAGCAAAGCAAAGCTGTCGGCATCGGCTGTGGCTTCCGTACAAAACTCCAGCAAATCGCTTAACGCAAATTTTTGCTTGGAATAGAGAATTTTGCACAAATTATCATACATTCCGACCGCATCCAAATCCGCATATAAAATAGCTTGCCCGATGCTTTGCGGGCACATTTCCGCCACTTTACCTATCATTGCTTCTTTAAGGTGCGGACGATAGCGGCGCAGCAGGCTTGCGGTTTCATTAGCATCCAGCATCTGCAGCGGCAATTTAGCGCAGCGCGAACGGATTGTCGGCAGCAGCATTCCGGCGTTATGGCTGATAAGCAGCAAAACCGTATGCGCCGGCGGCTCTTCCAAAATCTTCAGCAGCGCGTTTGCGGCGTTTTTATTCATTTCATCGGCGCTGTCAATAATCACAATCCGCCAATTATCATTAAACGAGGTTTTTGCTAAAAACTCATTAACCTTGCGCACGTCATCCACGCGTATAAAGGCCGATTTTTTCATAGCGTTCAGCTCTTCTTCATCCGGCGCCTCGCCTTTTTGAATAGCTTTAATGATTTTTTTGCGGTCGGTTTCAATATAATCGCGCTCCACAACCATCAAATCTGGATGCGAACCGGAAGCCGTTTGTTTAAAAACTTCGGAATCTTCCGGAATATTTAATGAATTATAAGACTCTTTTTTGCTATCGTCAGCCCACAGCAGAAAACGGGCAATTCTATAAGCCAACGTTGCTTTGCCGATGCCTTTCGGACCGCTCAAAATCCAGGCATGGTGCATAGTGTTATTTTTCCAAGCCTTCAAAAAAAGCTCTTCGGCTTTAGTTTGCCCCAGCAAAAAGCTGTTGTTGCGCGGAGAAATATTGACATCATCTGCCATCAGCAGCCCAGCCTTTCTTTGACGGTTTCTACAATTTGCTTATGCAGAGTTTCAATATCCGTATCGGCGTTCAGCACAGCGCAGCGCTCCGGCTCGCGCTTGGCAATTTCCAAAAATCCGCGGCGCAGATTATTATGAAATTCCAGCTGGCGGCTTTCAAAACGCAATTCTTTAACCGCCATAGTTTCAGCTTTGGCATAAGAGCGGCGCATACCGATTTCCGGTTCCATATCCAATATAATTGTCAAATCCGGCTTAAAATCTCCGGCGACGATTTTATATAAATTCTGCAGAGTTTCCAGCGGCACGCGTTTGTCATAGCCATAATACTGATAAGCTTCGGTAGAATCGGCGTAACGGTCGCTGACAACCCATTTGCCAGCATCCAAGGCCGGCCACACCACCTTAGTCAAATCACAGCGCCTGTCGGCATAATAAAGCAGGCATTCGCTGACCGCGTCAAATTTATCCTTATCGCCGGTAACCAGCAAATTGCGGATGATTTTTCCTTCCTCCGTGCTGCCCGGTTCTTTGCTTTGCACGCAGGCTATGCCGTTTTGTTCCAGATATTGCGCTAAAAGGCGGACTTGCGTTGATTTTCCGCAGCCTTCGCCGCCTTCAAGCGTGATGTACTTGCCGCGCATTATTTTGCTCCGAATACAAAATACTTTATGTTAGCCCACAGTTTGCCCAGCATACCGGTTTCAGCTACATCATTGGCGGCAACCAACGGCACATTCAGTGGATTCTGACCGTCTATTTCTATTTTTACCGAACCGATTTCCTGACCGGCTTTAATCGGAGCTTTTACCGGCTCGTCAAATTCTGCCGTAACTTTTACATTTTCCTGCTGGCTGCGATGAACGGTTTTCAGCACATCATCCGCAACAGTTAATTTTACGGTCTTATCTTTGCCGTACCAAACTTTAGCCTCGGCCACATTTTGCCCTTTGTTCAAGATTTTGAAGTTATTAAACTCTCTAAAACCCCAGCTCATTAAGCGCTCGGCTTCTTCCGAACGTTCGCGGTTGCTGCTCATGCCGCTCATAACTTCAATCAAACGGCGGTCGCCTTTGGTTGCCGATGCGGCCAAGCAAAAGCCGGCTTCTTCCGTGTGTCCGGTTTTCAAGCCGTCAGCGCCTTTCATTGTATACAAAAGCGGATTGCGGTTGCCTTGCTTAATATTGTTATAAACAAACTCTTTTTGGCTGAAATAGTGATAAAGTTCCGGAAATTCTTTGATGATATGGCGCGATAAAATAGCCAAATCTTCCATAGACATTCTGTGATCCGGATGCGGCAAACCTGTAGCATTTTCAAAATGGCTGTTTTTCAAGCCCAATTTTTTAGCGGTTTTATTCATCAAAATCACAAAATCATCTTCCGAACCGGCTACATTTTCGGCAACCACAATACAAGCATCATTGCCAGACTGAATCACAATGCCTTTAATCAGGTTTTCTACCGTCACATTATCGCCGATGGAAAGAAACATTGTCGATCCGCCGGTTGCCGCACCGCCTTTGCGCCATGCGTTTTCGCTGACAGAAAATGTATCGTCAAGCTTTATGCTGCCGTCTTTGATTTTGCTCATCAAAATATAAACAGTCATCAGCTTGCTCATAGAAGCAGGAGGCACGCTTTCATCCATATTTTTAGTAAACAGATATTCGCCGGTGTCGTAATCCATCAAAATTGCGTTGCGCGCCGCCGTTTCAAAAGACATAGCATTAAATCCGTACACCGTGCTGCACAGCAAAACCGTCAAACCGAACTTATTGATTTTCATTTTTATCTCCTATTTCTTTTCAATTCTTGTATCGCTTATTCCATAATATTTTAACTTGGCCTGCGCCACTTTAGCCTCTTCAATGCGGCTGTACGGCCCGATAGAAACGCGGTAATACGTTGTTCCGCTCACATCTATTTTCACAACATGGCTGCTGCCGTATTCTTTCAGCCGCACCATAAGCGCATGAGCCTTGTCATATTGCGTAAATGCTCCGGCATGAATGTAATAATAGCCGGAAACATATTGATAGCCTTTACTTTTGACTGCGCGGGTATCTCCTTTTTCAGGATTTTTAGCCGCCGCGCCGTAAATACCGTTATTATCGCTGTTCCTAATAGCGGCAACCTGCCCCATTGCACCGGTCTTGCGTTCGCCGTCAGCAGCAGCCGCACTTCCGTAAACCGCCGGTTCAGCCGTTGAGCCGGTTGCTTTATATGTTCCGGCGCTGTAAGTTTTGCCGCCGGCGCTGGCATAGACATTTGCCTGCTCTGCCACATGTTCGGAAATTTCAATTCGTTCAGCCGATGATTCATACAGCGAAGGAGCCGGCGTAGCGCTGGCAGCCAAAGCCTTACCCTTAGCCGAAGACAAATTAAGCAGCGCTTCTTTCAAGGCCTTGCTTTCTTTCGGCAGCACTTCTACTTTTACCCGGGTAGTGCCCTGCCCCATATATCCCAAAAGCTGGGCGCCGCGCTTTGAAAGGTCGATAATTCGGTCTTTAACATACGGACCGCGGTCATTTACGCGTAAAATAATCGAACGCCCGTTCTGCAAATTGGTTACCCGTACAATACTCGGTAGAGGCAACGTTCTGTGCGCTGCCGTCAAAGTGTTCATATTATAGCGTTCGCCGTTAGCTGTCGGCTTGCCGTTAAAATCTTCGCCGTACCAAGAAGCGGTGCCGATTTCCGAATAGCTGTAATCTTCTTTCGGATAATACCATTTGCCGGCAATTTTATACGGATTTCCCACCTTATAAATACCGCCGTAATTTTTGATTATTTCAGCCTGAGCCTGCGGAGACAAACCGGATAATTCCGGCGTTCCGGTTGAACAGGAACTCAGTACTCCGGCACATATCATTAAGCTCAAAAATAGTTTAATAGCGTTCATTATATTTTTTCATCTTAAAATTTTAAGTTACACCACCCTACTCTGATTTTTTGTTTTCGGCAAGCATTATTCTTTACTTATGCTTTGTCTTTTTCAGCGCTGCCGCCGCAGTTTTAACCGCAGGCTTTTTAGCTTGAGTTTTCAGAGGCTTTTTTCCTTCCGGCACCGGCACGCCGAAACCGATTTTCGGGTTATAATTTTTAATTTTATTCAGCAGCTGATAGTCCGGATAGCCGTCTTCCGGCAGTTTGGCTTTATGCTGCAAAAACTTTACGGCTTTGCGCGTATCGCTGCCTAGCTTGCCGTCTTCTTTAATTTTATTGCGCACAAATTTATTATAAAATTGCTGGATTTGCTTAATTTCATCGCTGTTCATCACATATTGCTCATCAGCATAAATCGGCGCCCATTTTTTCTTAGGATTTTTAATGTAATCAGCCAGGCTGACAATCGCCAGCGCATAATTATCCGAACGATTCCAAATCATTACCCGCTTAAAATTGCCGAACACGATATAAGCAGGCCCTTTGCGGCCGTCTGGTAGAATTACAGAACCTTTCAAGTCTGCTTTATACGGCAGATTGTAGCCGTAATAAGTCTTAACCCCCATTTTTTTCCATTCTTCAACCTTTTTGGTGGTTTGGCGGCCGACTTGGCTGAAATCAAAATTCCACGGCAAAGACACGCGCATTCCCCACGGCTCGTCTTTTTTCCAGCCCAAAGAGCCTAAATAGTTGGCGGCTGAGGCAATAGCATCATCAAAAGAATTCCAAATATCCGGCACGCCGTCGCCGTCAAAATCCACGGCATAGCTGTTATAGGTGGACGGCATAAACTGAAAATGTCCCATAGCGCCCGCCCAAGAGCCCAGCATTTTGTCTTCGCTCAGCTTGGTTTTATCCATAATCTTCAAAACCTGATACAGCTCGCTTTTGAAAAACTTTGAGCGGCGGTTTTTGTAGCTGAGATTCGTGAGACTGTCTATCAGATGATATGTTCCTTTATTTTGCCCAAAATTGGTTTCAACCGCCCAAAAAGCAGTCAGATACGGCAGCGGCACGCCGTACTTATTTTCCACCTTTTTATATTTTTTAGTCAGTTTATCATTATGTTTTCGGGCATCCTGCACGCGTTTAGCCGAAACCAGACGATTAACATAGGCGCAGGTCGTCAGCACAAATTCCGTTTGCTTTTTATCCAGCTGCACCACTTCCGGCAGGGGATGATAATAGTTTTTGCCTTTATAGGCTTCATCAATCGTTTTTTGCGAAATACCTTTAGATATCATCTCGCGCTTCAAGCTTTCCAGCCATGCTGTCCATTCTTTAGGCGGAGTGTTTTTATCTTTTTCTGCCGCCGCAGCTGCTCCGCACCACACGAGCATAGCAGCTCCCAGCATTCCGCAAACCAACATTTTGATTTTATTCATTTTATCATACCTCGCAAATAATGATGTATTGTAGCGGAATTTATTTTAAAAATCATTAAAAAAAGTAAGAAAAAACGCCGGTTTTTCAGGCCGGCGCAATTTGCAATGATATTATTTTTCGGACAAATCCGAAGTGCAATGCGGACATTTTACCGCCGCCAAAGGAATATCTTCGCAGCAATACGGACACTTTTTGGTGGTCGGCGCCGCAGCTTCTTCTTTTATCATTTTTTCCTGCAGCTTATTTACGGCTTTAATCAAAACAAACACGGCAAACGCCACAATGATAAAGCTAATCACATTGTTTAAGAAAATGCCGTAATTGATTGAAACATCGTCAGCAAGTTTCAATTTCAAGTCTGAGAAATCTACTTTGCCCAAAAGCAAGCCGATTGGCGGCATCATAATGTCTTTTACCATAGAATCGACAATTTTTCCGAATGCTGCACCAATGATAATACCGACAGCCATATCCATCACATTGCCGCGCATTGCAAATTTTTTAAATTCATTAAAAAAGCTTTTAATCATTTTCTAGTCCTTTACTCATAAATTGGAAAGTTGTTACAAAGTTCAATAATTTTTTCTTTGGTTTGAGCAATAACCTCTTCGGCATTGCCTTGAGCCAACGCGTCAACCACATCGCCGATGCAGTTGCCGATAAATTCAAATTCTTTTTCCTTAAATCCTCTTGTAGTGCCGGCCGGAGTCCCCAAACGCACGCCGGAGGTCACTCTCGGCGGCTGCGGATCAAACGGAATCGCGTTTTTATTGCAGGTTATATGCGCTTTTTCCAAAGCAGTTGTAACCACATCGCCGGTCAAATTCTTCGGACGCAAATCAACCAAAACCAGGTGAGTATCGGTTCCGCCCGAAACCAAAGCCAAGCCGCGCTTGATTAAAGTATTGCCCAATACTTTGGCATTTATAATAACCTGTTTGGCATATTCCTGAAACTGCGGAGTCATCGCTTCGCCAAAACAAACCGCCTTGCCTGCAATCACATGCTCCAACGGCCCTCCCTGTGAACCAGGGAACACCGCGGAATTAACTTTTTTATAAATATCGGCGTTGTTGGTTAAAATCATACCGCCGCGCGGCCCGCGCAGAGTTTTGTGCGTGGTGGTAGTTACCACATCGGCAAAATCCAACGGATTCGGATGCTGTCCGCCGGCAACCAAACCGGCAAAGTGCGCCATATCAACCATCAGATATGCCCCCACTCTATCGGCAATTTCACGAAAACGGGCAAAATTTATCTGGCGCGGATAAGCCGAACCGCCGGCCACAATCAGCTTCGGCTTGCTGTCCAAAGCCAGACACTCGGCTTCATCATAATCAATCAAGCCGGTATCTTCACGCACGCCGTATTGCACAGCCTTAAACAATTTGCCCGACATAGAAACTTTTGCGCCGTGGGTCAAGTGTCCGCCTGCATCCAAACTCATACCCATAATCGTATCGCCGGGATTCAGCAAGGCAAAATAAACCGCCATATTAGCCTGCGAACCGGAATGAGGTTGCACATTAACATATTGAGCTTTAAATATTTTTTTAGCCCGCTCCTGCGCCAAAGATTCAACTTCATCAATAAATTCGCAGCCGCAGTAATAGCGATGAGCCGGATAGCCTTCGGCATATTTATTGGTCAAAACCGAGCCTTGAGCTTCCATAACCGCGTGCGATACTATATTTTCACTGGCAATCAGCTCAACCTGCTCGCGCTGGCGTTTCAGTTCTTTTTGAATAATATCGTAAACATCTCTGTCTTCTGTTTGCAAACTATGTTCAAAATCCATTTTATTCTCCCTTATCCATTTTATCCAAACGGCGTTGGTGGCGTCCGCCTTCATATTCCGCCGCCATAAAAGCATCGATTTCTGCTACCACATCGGCAAATTTCATCGTGCGTCCGCCAAAAACAATCACATTTGCATTGTTATGCTGCTTAGCAAGCCGAGCTACATCTATATTATAAAGCAGTGCAGCGCGGATTCCTTTGTGACGGTTGGCGGCGATAGAAATGCCGATTCCCGTTCCGCAAATAAGAATCCCTAAATCAGCCTTTTTAGTCAGAATTTCCTGCGCCATTTTATCGGCAATATCCGGATAGTCTACCGATTCTGTGGAATATGTGCCTAAATCATTCAAATTTAAGCCGGCATAATGCTGTTTCAGCTGTTCTTTCAATTCAAATCCGCCATGATCGGATGCAATAGCTATTTTCATCATATTCTCCTTTTGTTGGCACAACTATATAATATAACAAGAAAAATTAGCTATCAAAAAACAGCAATTTTCCACCGATATAAAAAAAATGAAAAAAAATAAAAAAAAGTGTTGACGTTTGAAAAAAAATCGGTATATATGGTTTTTGTTAAGTGAGTTTGGTACTTCGGTACGAACCGGCCGGTTGGCAGAATGGCTCATGCAGAGGACTGCAAATCCTTTTATATCGGTTCAATTCCGGTACCGGCCTCCAATTCATTCCGACTTAGCTCAGCGGTAGAGCAATCGGCTGTTAACCGATCGGTCATCTGTTCGAATCAGATAGTCGGAGCCACTTAAAAAGGCTGTCTTATGACAGCCTTTTTTGCGTTTCTGTATTCCATTTTAAAACACATTATTTTTTGCTTTACATTTGGTCTAAACTCTTTTAACTTTAGTTTAGACAGATGATAGTCTGTCCAGGGCGTGAGAACCCTTTACATAAACAGTCGCTTGAGCATAAACGACTTAAATTTTTTATGCCGATTTCCGTAGGACGGATGTCGGCTGAATATGGCTATGAGCTGAATAAGCCGAGCCGTTTGTTTATGTACGGTTTCTCAACATCCGCCCGCCATCTTGGTGGGTTTTGTTTTTATGTAACAAAATAAACGGAGTTGAAAATATGTATAAGAATTTGAAAAACAACGATGATAAATTTGCAAAAGGAAACTGTATTGTTTCTCGTCTTTTCACACCCGTCATTACCGGACTTGTTCCGGTAATCTTAGTGCAGCGAGTAACTAACTTAATCAATAAATTAGCCTTATTATTGCATAAGTACCGGTTCAGCCCAGATTGCCGGAACGCGTCCGGCAATGACGGGTGCTGGGGACACTTACTTAATACTTGTTGCAAGTTTTTTAAGCGGATGTACCATCCTGGATCCTCGGCGAATGAGCTTACGCTCAAAGCAAAGGATGACGAGTCTGGATGTTTGTTTAGGTGTTGTAAACGAGGGCTTAGTGTTTGTTGTAGCGTCTTTATCGCCACCACTCTCAACGTCATGCTTGAGCGTGAGCATAGCGAACTGCCTCGAGCATCCAGGAATATAAAATCCTTATTTTTAAAAGAAGCAAAGTATATAGCTCATCGTTTTTTTACACCAGTCATCCTAGGCCTTGTGCCTAGGATCTTGTGGCAACAAGTGACTCACCTAGTCAAAAAATTTGCCATATTATTGCATAAGTACCGGTTCATACAAGATTGCCGGAACGCGTCCGGCAATGACGTGTGCTGGGGACACTTACTTAGTCTTTGCCGCAATGTCTTTAAGTACCCCTCACCCGAGGCTAATGCCTCGACCTCTCCCGCAGGGGGCGAGGTTTTAA
>CAVGVF010000023.1:0-20641 GCA_963632615.1 uncultured Eubacteriales bacterium | reverse complement strand
AAAAAAGCTCCCCAAAAAGGGAGCCTCTTTTGTTAATGGTACGCGCGCAGGGATTCGAACCCTGGACCCACTGATTAAGAGTCAGTTGCTCTAGCCAACTGAGCTACGCACGCATAACCATAATGCAAATATTGTATAAATCATAATATTCAGGTTTGCAATACTTTTTTTGCGATATTTTGCAAAAAATCATTTTTATCTGATGTTTGTTGACTTTTGTCTAAAAATATGCTAATCAAACTTTAATTTAAAATTATTTTCAATATTATTAACTTTTTTAAAATTTTTTAGTTATGAAGAATTATTCAGAAAAGCGTGGAACCAACTTGGTTAAATGGATTGTTGGCGGTGTTGTCGGCTTGATTGCATTTATAACGGCATTTAGCGCAACCTATGTGATTGATCCGGGTTACCGCGGTGTTATGGTTCTGTTTGGCAAAGTGGAACCGCAGAGCTATGTCAATGGATTTGGCATTAAGGCTCCATTTGTTTCCAAAATGGTTTCAGTAGATGTGCGCACGCAAGCTATGACCGACTCAACTTCTACCTACACTTCTGATGTGCAGACTGCCAAACTGAAGTATACATGTACGTATAATCTGAACCCTAACAATGTTTATCAGCTTTATGAAAACATCGGTGTGAATTATGAGTCAAAAACGATTGTTCCGGTGTTGGCAGATGTGCTGAAAAATGTTATTGGTAAATGGCAGGCGCAAGACTTGGTCAATAACCGCGAAAAGGCTAGTTTGGCAATTGTTAAGAGTTTGAATGCTCAGCTGGGTAACAAGTATTTCCAGAACATTACCTTCAAGCTGATTGACATTGACTACTCCGATAAGTTTGAGAGTGCTATTCAAGACAAAGTTATCGCCGAACAAAGAGCTCAGGAGGCAGTCAACAACACGCGCAAAGTCACGGAAGAGGCTAATCAAACGCTGATTACGGCACGTGCCGATGCTCAGGCTATGGAAATCAAAACCGAAGCTTTGGCTAAAAACAAGGGTTTGACTGAGTATGAGGCTGTGAAAAAATGGGACGGACATCTGCCGCAATATATGTTTGGCAACAGTGTTCCAATCGTAAAGCTTCCGGCAGCTGCAGCAGAAAATGTTGCAAAAAAGTAGCCGCTTCATTGATTGCTATGACTGAAAAATAAAATTAAAGGTTCTGTTCACTGCGGACAGAGCCTTTTTTTGTTGCTTTAATCAGCTATTATTCATCGTCAAGGATAATAAATTCATCATCGCCGATAACATTCAAAACGGCGCGGGCACGTTCATCCAACAAATCTAAATCCAAGTTTGAAGAAGAGAGCAGTTTGACTTTTTGATCAAGACGGTTGCGTTCTTTATCATATTCGGCATTAACTTTTTCCAGTTTGGCAATCTGCTCCTGCAAATAAACATAGCGGAAAAATCCGCGGTCGCCTTTAATAGCAAAATATGTAAAATAAGAAAATAAGGCCATTAAAAGCACAATAAAGCCGGAGCTTTTACATTTGGCTATAATATATGACCAGAACCCCATATTTCCCTCTTTCAGATTTTATTATTTATGCAATTCGAACATATCTTTATTAAAAAAAAGTTAGTTTTCGCCGGCTAATAAAAATTTTCTATTGTCTTTAAAAATCGGCTGCTGCGGCTGTCTATCAATGTACCGTCCTTCAGGCTGACAACTCTGTCCATTTTATTTGCCAAATCAATATTATGAGTAGCGATTAAAGCGGAAAGGCCGGTTTCTTTAACTACTTCCAGCAGGGTAAAAAATACATTGTCTGATGTGTTTGGATCCAGATTGCCGGTCGGTTCATCAGCCAAAAGCAGCTTAGGCGCGTTAGCCAGCGCGCGGGCAATAGCGACTCGCTGCTGCTCGCCGCCCGAAAGTTCCGCCGGACGGTGGTGTTCTCGTTCGTTTAAGCCCAAACGCTGCAGCAGCCATATTGCTTTGTCTTGCGCTTCTTTGTATTTTACGCCGGCAATAAGCTGCGGAATAATCACATTTTCAGCCGCATCAAAATCCGGCAGCAGATTATGATATTGATAGACAAACCCCAAGTAATCGCGGCGCAGCATTGTGCGGACATTGTCGGAGTTTTCCGTGCAGTTTTCGCCGTCAATATAAACTTCGCCGTCTGTCGGTTTTTCTAAAAGTCCGGCAATTTGCAGCAGAGTGGATTTTCCGGAACCGGACGGACCGATTAAAGCCACAACTTCTTTCGGCTTTATTTCCAGATTAACATTTTTCAAGACTTCCAAAATTTCATTGCCTTGTCTGAAAGTCTTATTGATATTCTTTAAGGTTAAAGTTGTATTATTCATAGCGCAAAGCCTCCGACGGATCTAATTTTGCGGCGCGGTAAGCCGGATAGATTGTGGCCAAAAATGACAGCACCAAAGTCAGTATTACCACCAGCGAAACTTCTACAGCATCGACTTTTGCCGGAAGCTGCGACAGAAAATAAATTTCTGCCGAAAACAAATCACGTCCGGCTATGTTTTGCAAAAACTGGCGGATTTGTTCAATATTGTTGCAAAAAAGCAAACCCAGCGTAACTCCGATGCCTGTTCCGACCAAGCCGATAAAAGCTCCGTCCAAAAAGAAAATGCGCATAATCATACCGCGTGTTGCCCCCATGGTGCGCAATACTGCCACATCGCGGCTTTTGTCCTTTACAAGCATAATCAAGCCGGTAATAATGTTGAAAGCGGCAACCAGAATAATCAGCGTCAAAATCAAAAACATAACGTTGCGTTCCACATCCAGTGCATTGAAAAAGGCCGAATTTGACTGCTTCCAGTCATAAACATAGGCATCAAGGCTGACGCTTTTTTCAATAACCGCGCGCAGTTTTTGCAGCTGACTTTCATCTTTCAGGCTCACATCAATCACGGTGGCGGAATCTTTCAGCCCGAAATATTTTTGAGCAGCCTCCAGCGGCATAAATATGTAATTGGCATCATACTCGTACATGCCCATGCTGAAAGTACCGATAATCGGATAGGATTTGATTCTCGGCACCGAGCCGAAAGCCGTCACTTTGCCGTTTGGTGAAATCAGAGTAATCTCATCGCCGACATAAACTCCGAGCTTGCGGGCTAATTTGTCGCCCAAAACAACCACATCGCCGCTGAAACCTTCCATATCCAAGGTGGCAAAACCATCGCGCATAACTTTCTTTTTCAGAATATCAGCTTTGTCAATGCCGCGCACCATCGCGCCTTCGGCTCCGTGCGGAGATGAAACCAACAGCTGTTTTTCTATCATCGGCAAAGCTAAATCTATGCCCTCAATGCTTTCCAAAGCCGAAACGGCCTGTTTGTAATTATTAAACGGAAAGCCGGCCGAGGCCACAATAGAAATGTGTCCGTTAATGCCTAATATACGATTCAGCAATTCGGCCTTAAAGCCGTTCATAACCGACATTACTATGATTAAAGTTGCCACGCCCAAAGCGATGCCCGTAAAGGCAAAACCGGTAATAACCGAAATAAATCCTTCTTTTCTTTTGGCCCGCAAATATCTCCAAGCGGTCAGCCGTTCAAATTTAGAAAACAAACTCAATCTCCTGTATTTTTTTGTTGAATTTAGCCAAAATGCACGGGTTTTGCAACTTTTTCAAAAGGATATGCACAAGGCTGACAGAAAAATCACATTCCGGTTTTTTGATTCAATTTCAAAATATCAACCACCGAAAAGACGGTATAAAACTGTTCAAAAACCTTATCGATTTTCTTTTTATTTACGTTGCTGCGGAAAAAAGAACAGGCTTCAAACATATCTTTTTTAGTCGGAATAGCTAAAAGCAGCTGATTATCCTTAAAGCTGAATTGAATGGATTTTCCGGCGTAAAGTTCGCGCAATTTAAGCATTCTTTCCATAAAAGCCGTTGTCAGCAGATAGCGGGCTTCGATTTGGTCGGAAGAATAAACCTCAAAAAGTTCTTCAAAACGTATATCTTCCAATTTAACGCGCTGCAAACCGGAAATATGCTTAAACATATTGAACAGGCCTTTGTCCTTGAGCACCACCGTGCGGCCTTTGAAGTTTTTGTTCATAGTCAGCAAAATGCAGATGCCTTGAAAAATAGTTTTTTTGCGGGTGTTTCGTTTTTCAGTAGTATAGCCGTCTATATTGGTGCTTGTTTCATAGCTTACGGTAATTTTTTGCAGCTTTTCTTCTGAAATCGTGATGCCGACATCTTTGTAGGTGCCGTAGAAATAATCGTCTCCGCTGTGAGTGTTATAGTTTTTGAACAGCTCCGATTTCAGCAATAAGTTGTCTGGTAAATATTTGCCGTTTTCGTATGAAAAAGTACCGAAAAAGTTGGCAAAATCAGCCATTATGTTGTTTTTGGCTTTTTTCTTATAAAAATAAATCGGCCCCCGCAAAGTCAAAATCACAAAGCCCGATGCGCCCAAAATCGAACCGAGACCGACCAATCCGTCTGTCGACATGGTTAAAACCGCATATATCATTAAAGGGTAGAAGACGGCCGCCATTAAGAGCAGAATGAAAAATATACCCAAATAGCGCCGGCGTGTTTTATCGCTTTGTTCCAATTTGGGGCGCAGCACTTGCTCATAATAGCTGTTGAATTTGTTTTGCTGTTCCAAAAAAACGCGGTCTGCCGAAAGATTAAACATGTTCATTTGCCGTTTCAACCAAAGTTTCTATAACGCCGAGAGTGGCAAAAGTTTTTTCAATTTGCAGATTCGATTTTTCAAATTGTGCGGTTGTTCCGGCCGAATGCCATACGCTGCTTTCTTGATAATTCAAGTGCCCGTTTTGCATAAAAATGCTGACTTGGCTGTTTGTCAGCTGCATATAAATTTTAGAAGCGTGAAATTCATCGCGCAGATTAAGCAGGTTTTCAAACAGTGCTGCCGCGATAATATGATTTTTAGCCGCTTCGCTGCCGGTAAAAATATAAAAATAGTTAGAAGCCGGAACTTTTGAAGAAATTTTACTCAAATCATTATAAGTTTTTTGCTTGAAGAAGCCGCCTTTTTCAAACAAAGTATAGTTTAGCAAAATGCCTTTTCCAGTTTGCCGCAGCTTTTTTCTGAAACAGGTTTTGAAAAACTCTAAATCAGCCAGCTCGTAATTGTTTTGCAGGGTGTCGGTCAGGCAAAATACCCGAAGGGCTTTTTCGTGCGGCGGCAAAATGTCTTGGCTTATTTCTACATATTCTCTAGGCAGGTTAGTCCAGCCGTTATAAAATTTTACAAATTCATCAAATATCGGAAACGAATGGTTTTGGATGCTTTTCTTTATGTAATACCGTAAAGCAAGCACCGAACACAGCATAACCAGAAGCAGCTGTTCCCAAGAAAGAGATTTACCGTTGATTAAGTGGTTGAAAAGCACTATTAAAACATTGGCGCTGTTGGCAAAAAACAAAACGCCGAAATACAGCCAGACTTTAGCTCTGAAAGCCCTGCGGTATCTGTCTTCATCCTGCAAAGCCGGTAAAACGTTTTGTTTTAAAAAGCCTTTCAGCTCTTCATGTAAATCTTCTGCATCCATAGCGTATAACCTGAATTATTTAAAGTAGTCGGCGCTGTTAATCGGCTGTTTTTCAACCTCGCTGATTTCAAAAAACGGAGTATCGGTATAATTTATGCCCAGCATGGCGGCAACAATATTGCCCGGGAAAATTTCCACGGCATTTTTGAGCTGGTTCACATTAGAGTTATAGAATCTGCGGGCGGCGGAAATATGTTCTTCTACTTCGTTCATGCTTTGCATTGCGGTTATCATGGTTTGATTAGATTTCAAATCCGGATAGTTTTCTAAAGATACCTTGAAGTCATTGAGTTTTTGGTTCAATAAGTTTTCCAATTCCATTTTTTCCTTAGGAGCGGCAGCAAAAGTATTGGCCATAGCTTTGGTGCGCAATTCCGTAAGTTCGGTCATTAAAGATTTTTCGTGTTCCATAAATTTTGCGGCCATTTGCAGCATATTCGGAATCAAATCATAGCGTTTTTTGAGCTGAACATCAATATCTGCGGCAGATTCTTTTACTTTGTTGCGGATGGAAATCAGCCGTACATACAGAGCGTAAAAAACAATCAATACGGCGATTGCGGCAATTATCCAGGGATTAGACCAATCTATTTGCATATTTTTTCTCCTAGTTTATATTTTAATAAATACTAACGCGCTAATCTTAAAAAATTCCTAAGAAAGTTTTGATTATATATTGCAGGTTGGGGCTTTTTGTGCTATATTATCTTCAATAGATTAGGGGGAATATACTATGGTTGTATCTGGAAAAAATCCGATGTTTGAGCGCCGCGTGCAGAAATTGCTGAAAAGAATGAATCGGCTGAACAAGCTGCACAGCGAACAAATGCATGCCCGGCAGGAGCAAGATAATCGTATGGAAAAACAGCAGGAGCAAAAACGCTCCGGCCGGAAACAGGCTTTTTCTCTCAGCCGGTCGGATATGATAAACGGCTTGCGTATGGGAATGTCTATGGCAAAGCAGATGAAGCTGATGGAACGTTTCAGCAATTCCCGCCAAGAGCGCCAATTAACCGCCAAAGAGCGCCAGCGCTTGCGTGAAAGAACCCGTGAGCGAGTTCGCCAGCACACCAGAGAAGGCTATAGCCGCTGAGGCATTGATATTTTCGGACTTGACAAAATTTTAGTTTGTAACTACAAAGACAGTTAAAGTGTAATTATTATTAAAATTTTTTTGTATGGATAAAATTTTTTATTTGATTCAAGTCAACAATGTGGAAGAGCTTTCTGAAGTTGTTTTTAACAAAAAGCTGTCATCAGACAGTTTCAAAGGCTATGCGTCTTGTTTGAGCAGTGCCGAAGAAAAATTTCTGGTTGAGAAGTTTTTAGCAACAAAAGACAAGGTGTGGTCTGATTTTATCAGAAAATACATTGAGCATTTTCCGCTTTCTGACGAGGCCGTGCAGCTGTTGCTCGAAAATACGGATAACAGCGAAATCAAGGAGCTTTTACGCGAAGAGTGGAAGAAGTACGGAGCTAATGAGAAAGAGAGCTTTGCTTTCTGCGACCGACTTCACAGCCAAGATGAGCTTGATGAAGAATTGTTGACGTTTTTTTGCGACAGCGCCCGTTTAGCTTATGATGATGTTGCTTATAAGCTTTCGCTTATAGACAACAAATGGAGCGAGCGTTATGTCAATGCATCAAAGCGCTATATGAAAAGTATGCGCTGATACAAAAATGCCCGGACTATAATCAGTCTTGGGCTTTTTTGTTACAAATTTATGAATTTTTACGGAGTGTTAAGAAAAATATTTGCATAATCACAGAAAAAATGCTACTTTATATAATCAAGCGGAGGTGTAAAATGCGCAATTTGTATAATGCCATACCTTTAACCAACGAGCAAAAAATAGCATATATCCGCGTGCTTGCCTATATGGCCAAGGCCGATAGAAATCCGGCATATATTGAAAGAGATTTTATCGGCAAACTGATAGACCGTATGAAACTTTCCGATGATGTTTTGAAAAAGATTTTCGTACCCCGCAACAATGAAGAACTATATCGTGCCCTGATGCCGATTTGCACGCGGGCGATAGCTATTGACTTGCTGCATTGCCTTTGGTTTGCCGCTTCTGTTAATACCATTATTTCGGACGATGAAATTATGATTATCCGCAAAATAGCCCAAATTCTGCGGATTGATAATGATACTTTGCTGGATATTCATCATTTTGTTACTGATGAAATTATGTTTTTACAGCACGCGCGTGAAGTTTTGGAAGCGGATGATGTCCGCTGCTGAAAAAACGCAAGAATAAGTTGACAAAAAATACAAAACAAGCTATATTCATATCAAATCTTAATTATTAATTTAAATTTTTATACGTATGAGTCTTAAAGTTTCTACAAATGCTCAGAAATCTGATGCGGTGTTGGGTTTTCTCAAGTCTGTAAGCAGTACTCGCAAATGGTCTGTTTTAGAGGATTTTTGCTCTGAGGAACAAAAGCTTTCGGTTCCGGCTTTGCAGGTGTTGGTCAGCATTTATAAGCGTATGCTGAAGCAAAAGAATGCTGCTGAATTTGCCGCCGGGGTTGAAAAGTTTATTCTCGGCCACAATGCGATTCCTCAAGGACTGAAAAACGCCGATGACGTGCGTGATTGGAATCATCTTTTGCGCTGGTTTGTTCAGCTTTCGGGCAATACCGATGCTGCGGACGATGATTATGCCAAACATCTGATTTATGATTGGTGGCAGGAGCTGAAAAACAAACACTTCGGCGAAGGCAATGTGTTTAAGCTGATAGCAGAAACAACGGTTTTGACTGCTGACACCTGGCAGGGAATTTTTCCAAAGCAAGATGTTATGCATAATTTTTCGGATGATTTGCTTTTGCATTGCGGGGAAATTGACATTTTGATTGAGAGAGGCGAGAGCAACTATGTCATTCACTATCTGAACAAGTTTGATATGGCCGGCGCCGCTCCAAAAGTCAAAGCTGTGATTTGCCGCTGGGCTGCTAAAATTCCGGCAGAGGATATGCTGGAATATTTGTTCGGCGCTGCTGCTAATCCGGATAAAATCGAAAATTTCCAAGTGTTTGCAATGCATCCGCTGGGACTTGACTTTTTGATGCAGCAAGACTGTTTTGGTCTGATTGCTCAAATGGAAAAGCAGTTTAGAGCGGTGGTGCGGGATTATCCTGAGGCATTTACGAATTTTGTCAGCCGTGAACGTTATGCCGAGTATTTAAGCAATGCTCTGGACGTGGCTGTTAATGACTTGATTTAATGAAAAAAACTCTCCTTATTTTTATAAGGAGAGTTTTTGCTATTCTTTGAAATTTTTGCGCATAAGTTCAATTTCTGCGGCATATCCGGCTAAATCATTAGGCGTTTCCAAAACAAACGGCAGATTTTTAACCGCCGGATGATTTACAAAGCGGATAAGCGCGTCTGCTCCGATTTCTCCGGCGCCGATTTTAGCGTGGCGGTCTTTGTTAGAACCAAGCGGCATCAGGCTGTCATTTAAGTGAACAGCTTTTAAATGCTGTAACCCGATTATTTTATCAAATTCGGACATAACGCCGTCAAGGTTATTTACAATATCATAGCCGGCAGCAAAAATGTGGCAGGTATCAAGGCAGACGCCAAGTTTGTCTTTAAGCTTTACTCCGGCGCGGATTTCCGCCAGCTCTTCAAAGCTGCGTCCGATTTCCGAGCCTTTTCCGGACATGGTTTCCAGCAGCACAATAGTGTTTTGCTCCGGCTTCAAAATGCGGTTAAGCAAGTCTATAATCATAGCTATTCCGGCGTTTGCGCCTTGCCCGACATGCGAGCCCGGATGAAAATTGTAATAATTGTTTGGAATATATTCCATCCGCTTCAGGTCATCAGCAAAAACCATTTCAGCAAATTCGCGCGTCTGCGGATTATCCGAACACGGATTGAGCGTATACGGAGCATGAGCAACAACAGGCGCAAAATGGTTTTCGGCAGCTACCAAAGCGCGGAATTTAGCCACATCAGCGAGGTCTATTTCTTTGGCTTTGCCGCCCTGCGGATTGCGGGTAAAAAATTGGAAAGTGTCGGCCTTGATTGATAAAGCCTCTTTGCCAATGTGGGCAAAACCTTTGGAAATTGATAAATGACAACCGATATGCAGCATTTTTTCCTCTTATTCAATAATCAGAATCAAACTGTCTTTAACCCCCACGACTTTAGCCGTGTCGCCTTGCTTGAAAGCTTTTTTGCACGAGGCCAGCCAATAGGTGTCGCCGATTTTTACTTTTGTGCGGTTATCCGCAGCGTCTTCGGCCACCGTCACCAGCTGCCCCACATATTGTTCGGCAGTGTTGTTCAGATTTTTATATTCGGCCGGCACTTCGGCTTTGCTGAACACATAACGGTAAACCGCCACGCCGATAACCGCGAAAATGCCGGAAGCAATCGCAAATATAATCAGCTGGGTCGTCAGCTCCATCGGCACAAAATAAACTGCAATGCCTACCACAAAAGCGGCAAAGCCGAACCAGATTAAATATACCCCCGGAACAATCAGCTCCAGCAAAGACAGAGCCAAGCCGGCGATTATCCAGTTGACAACAGGAGAGTCAAACATTGTTCCTTACTCCTTAGTTACGGCTTTTTTAGCCGGTTTTGTATTCATAACATCTTTTACCAGTTCAGAAATTCCGGCAACAGTGCCCATAACTTGAGTGGTGTCAACCGGCAGCATCAGCAGTTTTTCATTCGGAGAGGTAACAATGCCTTGCAGAGCCGTGATATATTGCTGTCCTAAAAAGTAGGAGAGGGATTTAGGGTCGCCTTTGGCGATAGCGTCCGAAATAAGCTTGGTTGCCATAGCTTCTGCTTGGGCAGAACGCTCGCGGGCTTCGGCTTCGCGGAAAGCAGCTTCTTTTTTACCCTCAGCTTCCAAAATTACCGACTGTTTAGAACCCTCTGCCTGTAAAATTTCTGCTTGACGCAAACCTTCGGCTTCCAAAATGTTGGCGCGTTTTTCGCGTTCGGCTTTCATCTGGCGCGCCATGGCGTCAATCAAATCTTTAGGCGGAGTAATATCTTTAATTTCCACACGGGTAACTTTTACGCCCCAAGGAATAGTGGCTTCATCCACCACGGAAAGCAGCTTTTGGTTAATGATATTGCGCTGTGACAGCAATTCGTCAATTTCCATGCTGCCGATAACCGTACGGATATTGGTCATAACCAAGTTCATAATGGCGTAGTCCAAATCTTCTACCTGATAAGCGGCTTTGGTGGCGTCTTGAATCTGGTAGAACAGCACGCCGTTGACGGTTACCATGGCGTTATCTTTGGTAATCACTTCCTGTGAAGACACTTCCAAAACCTGTTCCTTGCGGTTGATTTTGGCGCCTATATTTTCCAGCACCGGAATCAAAATATGAAATCCCGGATGCAGCGAACGGGTAAAGCGTCCGAAATTTTCAACAGTGTATTCATAACCTTGACGGACGATTACAACCGATTTAAGCAAGACTACAAAAACAAGTACAATAAGCACAACGGCTAAAGTTTCCATAATTTTCTCCTTTATAAAAAATAATAACAATGCGCTTATTGTAGCTGTATTTTTAATTGATTACAACAAAAAAATCCCAACTTTGCATAGTTGGGATTAAATTTTGCAAACCTTGATAAAACCAAGATTAGTCGCGTCCTCTGTAAACTTTGCTTAGTTTATTATAAGCATTTTTCAGAGTCGAACGAGCCGCAGATTTACTGGTTCCGTCTTTTTCGGCTTTTTCATTAGCCGAAACGGTTGTGGTTTTGCCTTGGGCGTCAGTATTTGTCAGCACTCTGTCGCATGTTTTAGAATATTTGGTGTAAGATACCTTGCTTCCATCGGCGCTTTGGGTGGTGACAATTTTATCCTTTTTGCCGTCTCCGTCCAAATCTTTATATTCGGTAGTTTTTATGGTTTTTTTGGCAGCTTTGGAAGTATCTTCGGTATAAACCTTGCGTTTTTCGGTAGAGATCTTGTTGCCTTCTTTATCGTAATTTGTTATTTTTGTGTTATTAGAATGCGATTTCAGTTTAGAGCTAATCTCCGAACGTTCGCCGGTTTCGGTATTTTCTACCGTCAATTTAGAATGGTGCGTCATATTGTTTGAAGCGGCAAAAGCACCGGCGGCATGCAGAGCATCTTCGGCTTCAACATCGCCTTTCAGGCCTTTTAATTTATCAATGCGGCCTTGAACGTGATATTTTTGTTTTGCCACTGTTTCTTCTGTGGTTTGGCCTTCTGCGGCTTTTTCCTCGGTGGCAGCTTTTGTTTCTGTCGCTGCTTTGGTTTCTTCATTAGATTCCGAGCTGTGAGCGGCTGCAGCGTGGTGTCCGCCGGCAGTGTGCCCGCCGCTGTGGTGAGAATGTTCAGCCTGCCAAACTTTGAGGTTATGCACTCTGGCGTCACGGTCATTTGCCCATTCTTGAATTTGTGTACGCTGCTCGTCATTCAGCTTGGCCTCATTTACCAATTTTGCTAATTCATGCTGGCGGTAAAAATGGTGGTCATCTTTATCAATAATCTTCATTTCGCGCAGCATTTCATTAGCGTTTTTAGCGTCAATGCCGAACGACTCCAGACGCTGATCGGCGCCTTTGTTCCAGTTTTCGGCAGCATCTTTAGAAGCTAAATCTTCCGCGCCTTTATCAGATTGAGGTTCTTGAGCTTCTGCAGTTTTGTCATCAGCAGTCAGACCGGCCTTAGCAGCTGCCGGAGCGGCTTCTGCTGCATTGCCGTCGTTCATCATATCGTGCAGATATCCGGCACTGGCTGCAGCGCCAAAGCCCAAGGCAGCACCGGCTAAAGTGCCGATAGCAGCTGATTTAGGGTTAGATTTGCGAGCCAATTCGGCGTTTTTGAATGCTTCTTCAGCTTGCTTTTCATCAATGTTCGGCGTCAATTCCTTTAGTTTTGCCGCAAATTCCTGCGGATTAGCCGAAGCCTCATCCAACTCTTTCAGCATATCGTCCGAAACTTTTACTCCGTTGGCTTCCAGAATTTTAGTCAGTTTTTTGTGAGCCGAATTCAGGTTATGCTTTTCGGATAAGTATTTAACAAAACCGATACCGGTTGAAGATGTCAGTTTAGCCATGGTTTTAGTCGATATATTGCCTAAAAATCTGCTTTTGGCTGTTTCTTTGGCTGCATTGGCAATATGTTCAGCGCCGAAACCGGTATGTTCGCTGACAAGGTGTCCGGCGATACCGCTGTTGCCGACAATATTTTCCAAACCTCCGCCTAAAGAGAAGTATCCTGAGATTGCAGTTGATACGATTTGACTGCCTAATTTACAAGCTTGAGGAAAGTTTTCTTTCTTGGTCAACCACTTAGCAAAACTTGCAAAATTCTTAAGTGAACCTTTAATATTGCTTTTATCAAAACTATCCAAACCTTCTTTTTGGCAATATTCTTTATAAGCATTACCTATGGCTTTACCTGTTTTATAGGCAGAATAAGCGGTTAAGCCGACCGGACCGAATGCTGCACTGATAGCTGCTGTGCGTGCAGCGTTGATTCCAAGAGTCTTAACAATATTCAAGGCCTTATACAGTTTTGGATGTTTTTCGGCAACGGCATTGTTAATTTTTTCAATACGCTGAGAAATCTGCTTTGCGTTAGTCAAACGGGAAAGACGGCATTCTTTAGTGGTAAAACGGTTGACAATTTGTGTATTTGCTAATGCAACAGCATTTTTCAAAGCTTTGTTATTGTCGTAAGGGCCGTCAAAGTTTTGATAATTTTCACAAACTTTGGCAGTGTGTTCTTGCAGTTTGCCTAAAATGCCTTTTTCTTCTTCGCTCAGCTTTTCGCCATTGGCATTTTTAAGCAGTAAATTCTCCAATTCTTCAGGTTTTATTTTGTTTTGTTCGCAGAACTCAGATTTGGCAACTTCCTTTAAATATTCTGCTTTTACAATCATCTTAAATTCTTCGATGCTGCCTTTAAATTCATTTTCAAAATCTTTTACACCGTTTTCATCAGGAGCTTTATTTTTCAAATTAGCTAACGTGTTGTTAATAAGGGTTGCTCCGACAAATGTCCGTTCTTCGTTAGATAAACCCTTAAGGATAGAGTCAATGGATTCTAAGTTAATTTTGCAAGATTTGCTAACGTCTTTCCACTTCTGTTCATTCTCGTTTATTTGTTCCGGAGTCTGCTGAGCGGCGTTTTCCAAACCGTTTTCAGCATCGTATTGTTTCAGTTTTTCATCAACAGCGCCTTGCAGTTCGGCATATTGCTCTTTAGTTTTGTCATCGGGATGAGCTTCGTACATAATTGCCAAATAGTCTTGCAGGCCAACGGCGCCATCTGGTGCAATATCTTTCGGGTCGGCGTTGCTCAGCAGAGCTTCGGCGAATTTATCAACGTTTGAAAGATACTTTTTTTCTTCTTCGGTTTGATTTTCTTTGTTTTTTGTTGCGGTATAATATTTATAAAGCGTATATGACGGAACGTTTGCCGGATCTATATTGCGTGCAGCCAAGTCAAATTGAGCTGCCTGCTGAGCCGGAGCCTGATTTCCGTTTGGCGCCGGAGTTTGCTTTTCATCTTGAGCCGGAGCTTTGCTGTCATCGTTTGTCTGCGTATTTTCGCCGGCCTTGGCTTTTTGTTCGGCAACTTTTTTCAAAATAGCTTCGGCGTTGGCGTTGTTGCCAAAGCTTGCGGCAAACGCTTCAATGCTTTCCAACTTGTCCGGATCAAAATCCATAGAACTGTTAGCCATTTCATTGAGCTGTGCCAGCACTGCGGCTTTTTCTTCATCTTTTACCGGCGTTTTAGCCTTTTCTTTTTGCAGAATAGACTCAATGTTTTCATACAATTCTTTAGTTTTATCTGTTTGCTCAGCCATTTTCTTTCTCCGTAACAAAACTCATTTTTGTTCAGTATAGCCTATATTTTTCCCTTTTGCAATAAAAATGACAAAAAATTTTTTTGTATATTTTTAGGCTAGCGGTGCGTTAATTCATTTTTTAACTATACTTTTTTGCAAGCTATGATATATACATATTATTTAAGATAAGTTAATCGGGTGTGAAAAATGGATATAAAAAAGAAATGGGGACTGTTTCTGTTTTTTAATTTAATGCTGTGGAGCGTTGTTCCGCTGCTGCGTCTGAGCTTGCCGATGGACACTCAGGAAGCCATTGTTTGGGGCAAATACAGCTTGCTCGGCACCACCAAGCATCCGCCGTTTTCGGGGATTATTGCTTATTATTTTTATTTGGCATTCGGGCGTTTTGACGGCGCTATGTATTTGCTGAGCCAGATATTTGCCGCTGTCGGGCTGATATATATCTATAAATTGGCGCGTTTGTTTGTGGATGAAAATAAGGCGGTTTTGGCGTCTATGCTGCAGCTGGGAATTATTTATTATGATTTTTCGAGCGTGGAATTTAATGTTAATGTGATTTCTCTGTCGCTGTGGCCGATGAGCGCCTATTATTTTTGGCTGGGCTATCAAAATAACCGGCTCAAAGATTGGCTGCTGTTCGGAATTTTGTGCGGCGTCAATCTTTTGAATAAATACACCGGGGCTTTGCTGATTATGGCTATCGGCGTCTTTTTGCTGACCGGAAAAAAAGGCCGGCGGCAGCTGCTTAATTATAAGGCGTATGCGGCGGTTTTGTGCGCGGTGGCGCTGGTTTTGCCGCATATTTGGTGGCTGGCCGAACATAATTTTGAGATGCTGAACTACATTATGCTGCGCAACACTTCAACCAAAACGATGTCCAGCGAGTGGCGCCATTTGCTTTATCCGCTGAAATTTGCGGGCGGACAGCTGCTGTTTGCGGCCGCGGCTTTGCTGAGCTATGCGGTGTTTTATAAAAAGTATGAAGCTGAAAGCATGCCGCCGTATCAGGACGAAGCCGGGCGCTTTCTGCTGATTTGCGGATTTTTGCCGATGGCGGTGTTTTTAGTCATCAGCCTGATTGCCGGTACTCCTCTGAAAAGCATGTGGGGCTTTCCGTGCCAATTTTTAACCGGACTTTTGCTGGTGTACTTTTTCCCGCTCAAACTGGATGCGACCAAGGCTTGGCGCTGTTCCGGCGTAATGGCCTGCTGGAGCCTGCTGTTTGCGTTTGCCTACGGAATGCAGTGTCTGACTACCACCAGCGAGCGTTTTCGCACCGATTGTCCGACTATGGTTGAAATGCTGGAGCAAAAATGGACGGAATACACCGGCGGCCAAAAGCTGGAATATGTCGGCGCCGATGTTTGGTTTGCCAATATGTTTACGCTTTATTCAAAGCACGACATCAAGCCGATGATTTGGCTGAATCCGGAGAACAACCCTTGGTTTGATGCCGATGATTTTGAGCAGAAAGGGGCTTTTGTGGTGGCGCCGAATTATCATGACTATATGCACTACAAAGCAAAGCTGGGCGAAAAACTGACTGCGCCGCAAAACATCAAGGCTGTCTACACCAATCTTTGGGGACATGCTAAAACCCGTGACATATTTTATGGATTCTATAATGTAAAGGAGGCAAAAAATGCCGAATAAGCTGGTTAGCATTGTGATTTCCGCCTACAACGAGCAGGATAACGTGGCGGAACTATATAAGCAGCTCAATGCAAATCTGAAAAAGGTTAAAAATATTGACTTTGAGTTTTTGTACGTGGATGACGGCAGCTCTGACAAAACTTATGACAACTGCCTGAAATTGCAAAAGAAAGATGATCGTGTCAAAGTGGTGCAGCTCAAGCGCAACTTCGGGCACGAGATTGCTATGACCGCCGGCATGGACTATGCCAAAGGCGATGCCGTGATTTTTATGGATTCTGATTTGCAGCATCCGCCGGTTTATATCCCCAAAATGATAGAGCTTTGGCAGCAGGGCAAAGAAATTGTGCTGACCAAGCGTCTGGATAACAAGGCGACTTCTAAGTTTTATAAATTCTGCGCCAAGACTTTTTACTATATATTAAACAAGCTTTCCGATACCAAAATTATGGAAAGTGCGCCGGATTTTCGGCTGCTTGACCGCAAATATGTCGATTTTCTGAAAGGCTTTAACGAGCAGGATAGGCTGTTCCGCGGGCTTTTAAGCTGGATTATGCCGCACGATAACGTGGCTGTGATTGATTTTGTGGCGCCGGAGCGTTTCAGCGGCGAGTCTAAATATAACTTTTTCAAGTCGCTGCATTTGGCCGTGAACAGCATTGTACAGTTTTCGGTTCTGCCGCTGCGTTTGGCGATTTATCTGGGACTTATTGCTGCTACAGCCGCTTTTCTGCTGGGAATTTATGTGTTTGTTGAACATTTCTTTATGCACAATCCGACTCCGGGCTATGCCACCATCATGATTACGGTAATCTTTCTGGGTTCGGTGCAGCTGATTTGTTTGGGCATCATCGGCGAATACATCGGCAAAATTCATATAGAAGTTAAAAAACGCCCGCTTTATATGGCGGATTATGTGACGAAAGAAGAAAAGCATGACGCTGAAAAAAATATTTAACGCCGATGATTTCGGTATCAGCAAAGGCGTAAACGCCGCTATTGTCAAGGCGCACCGCGAGGGAATTTTGAACAGCGCCAGCTTGATGATAAATCAAAAATACGCTGATGAAGCCGTAAAATTGGCTAAAGAAATGCCGGAGCTGGAAATAGGCTTGCATGTTAATCTGACCAATGAATATCCGGCGGCTCCGGCGCGGCAGATTCCGCTGCTGGTAGACGGGCAGGGCAAGCTTAAAAACGGCTTTGTCAATTTGTTTCTGCTTTCGTTTTTGAAACCGCGTCAGCTGCGTCAGCAGGCCGAAACCGAGATGCGCGCGCAAATCGCCAAATATCTGGCAACCGGTCTGCCCCTGCAGCATTTGGACAGCCACCGTCATATTCATTTAATTCCGCCGATTTTCAAAGCTATGCGCAAGCTGCAAAAGGAGTTTGAAGTGCCGCGCATCCGCGTGATGAATGAAAATATTTTCAACACTTTGAAATATAATAAAAATAAAAGCTGGCTGTTTGACGGCGCCCTGATTAAATATGTTTTGCTGCGTTTTTTATGCTGGTGGAACGGCTACAAAAACGATGTGTATTTTTATACGCTGCTTTATACCTGCAAAATTGCCAAAGATCAGTTTAAGGGCGTAAAAATTCCGTCCGGCTACAAAGCTGTAGAAATTATGATTCACCCGGGAATGCCTGAAATTGACCGGCAATATCCGCAGGATGTGTGGGATGATAATATTTTGTCGCCGTACCGCACGGTGGAGCTTGAAACTTTGCTTGATAAAAAAGTGCCGGAGGGGATAGATGATTAAACTGTTTGTCAAACTGTATCTGTGGGCGGAAAATATCTGGTTTAAGCTGCCGCAAAAGCTGCGTTTTTTGCTGGTCGGCGGTTTTAACACCGTGTTTGCCTATAGCATTTTGGCGCTGATTCTCTGGATTTTTGAAAATATCAATAATTCGGCAAAGCTGGGGTTTGCGCCGGTGTGGGTGGCAAACGCCGCTTTGTTTGTGCAATATGTCATAACCATTAACGTGTCGTTTTTGACTATGCGCTACTATGTTTTTCAGAGTCATGGCGATTGGAAAAAAGAATTTGTCAAAGCTTGGTCGGTTTATTTGTTTTTATATCTGATAAATTCGCCGATTTTGAGCTTTTTAATGGTTATAGTCGGTTTGTCGCCGTTGGTGGCGCAGGCTCTGTATCTGACTTTTTCTACCATTGCCACGTTTATACTGCATAAATATTACTCTTTTCGTCAGCGTACGCAAAAATAGAAAAATTTGGTTTTGTTTACAGATTTTTCACTTTGTTTTGCTACAAAGATATTGAAAAAGCACTAAATTTATGATATTTTGTGTACATAAATGTTTCGAAACAACAATGAAGAGGTATAATTATGAGAATGTTTCAGATTCTTTTAGTTTTGTGTTTGACGGTGTTGTCAGCAACATCGGCCGACGCCCGAATTTGTTTTTTACCGGCCTCGGGAACCTGCGGAGATTATGCGGTTGTTCCTTGTGACGAAAAAAACACCTTTAAGAAAGAAAGCGATTGTAACGCTGCAATCTCAAGCAATATTCAAGTTTGTAAGCAGACGGTAAAAGACGGCTGCTGGAAAAAGTTTTGTAAATATGAAAATAAGGCAGCTTGCGACAAAGAAGCCGACAGCTTGTCTAGCTCAAGCTCTCACTGGTCTTGTTCAGTGGATAAAAATTCCGGCTGTTACTATTTAGAGAGCACGCCGTGCATAGCACAAAGCCCTGATTATCATAACGCCTGCAGCGGGTATACCCTTAATGAAACGCAAAAAACAGAAAAAGAAAATTCCGGCTGGAAATGTTCTTCCTGTGAAAAAAGCTGGACAGCTTATAGCTGCAACGGCAAAGGTATTGTAGAATCTACCGAAGGATCTGAAACGGTTTATAGCTGTAGTGAAGAAACAAAGAAAACATGCGATTATACTCTGACCGTATCTCAGGCAAAAGCCTATGAAAATGACGGATATACTTGTGATGATTGTACGCCAAGCACGACAACTACGGATGATCAGGGCAATTCTACTACAGTAGAAGGGGATACGGTTTATAAATGTACAAAAACAACAAGCACGACTTGTGACCAAGAGTACAATGTACCTGCTTCCGAGAAAGCTGATAAGGAAGCAGAAGGTTATAGCTGCGATGGATGTACTCCTACAACTACTTATTGGGAAGACGGCAAAGACACTCCAACCAATGGCGAAGTTGTCTATAAATGCTCAATGGAATGTACAGCTGATATGCCGACATCTCAAGCAGATTGCAAAGATGATGAATACTATGCAAAATTAAATGATAAGTGCGGTAATTGTTTGAGCTGTAAGGATGAAGATGCCAATAACAATCCGCAAAACCCTTGTTATGGAAAAGGCAGAAGCTGCTGGAGTGAAGATGGCTCACGTAAAGGCCTAGATGCTGATAAATCTAATTGTTCTTGCGGTAATGTTGAGTATTATAAAAAATGTATTACAGCAGAAAAATGTAATATTGGTGCAATAAGTGGAACGTGTACAGCAAATACAGAAGCCTTTGTTGATACAATGACTAAAAATGGTTATTATAAGGTAAATAAAACTTGTACAACAAGTGGTTTGAAAACGTTGTACTATTATGCGCAATGCAATGCAACTGAAAATGATTGTATGGGAAATGAACCTCCGGCTAAGGGATTGGAACCGTGTGAATCAGGTAATTTGGAAACAGGTGTATCCAAAGTTGTTGAATGCGGTGGCCTTAAATATATCCCTAGCGATGAAATGAGTAAATGTGTTGCAGAATGCAGTTATGAAGATGATAAGGCTAAATGCGATGCAAAAGGTGGCTCATTTACACCTATGTGTCAAACCAGCACAGGCCAAGTATTTGGTAAATGCAGTGTTGGTGATGATGAATAACATCATTCTTATCTAAACAACAAAAAATATCTTCTTGGCAACAAGAAGATATTTTTTTAGCCTTATTAACAATTTACAACCTCGCCCCCATTATTAACCTCGCCCCTCTCGTTCCTACCGTCATTCACGGGCTTGTCCCGTGAATCTTGTCTCAACATACTTTTTTAAAACCTCGCCCCCTGCGGGAGAGGTCGAGGCATTAGCCTCGGGTGAGGGGTATTATAAAAAAACTTGTAACAAACACTATGCCCACAATCCCAGCACCGTCATTGCCGGACTAGTTCCGGCAATCTTGGCCGAACCGGTACTTATGCAATAATAAGGCAGATTTATTGACTAAGTAAGAGACTCGCTGCACCAAGATTCACGGGACAAGCCCGTGAATGACGCAGAAAAAACAAGAGGCCGTACTGTCTGCTACATTCAATAATATAGCCATAAAATTCCTGGATTCTCGCGATAGTTCGCTATGCTCACACGCAAGAATGACATTCAAGAGTATGATTGTAGCCAATTCACTCCCAACAAACACCCAGACTCGTCATCCTTTGCTTTGAGCGCTAGCTCATTCGCAGAGGATCCAGGATGGTACATCCATATTTTAGAATGAAGAAACAGTATTATATTGCGTTTGTTCCCCGTCATTGCCGGACGTGACGCACAGTCTGTTCCGGCAATCTTGGCCGAACCGGTATTTATGCAATAATAAGGCAAATTTATTG
>CAVGVF010000022.1:0-20707 GCA_963632615.1 uncultured Eubacteriales bacterium | reverse complement strand
TTTTACACCAGTCATCCTAGGCCTTGTGCCTAGGATCTTGTGGCAGCAAGTGACTAACCTAGTCAATAAATTTGCCATATTATTCAAAAGGAGTCTGTTCAGCCAAGATTGCCGGAACGCATCCGGCAATGACAGTAAAAAACGAGAGCTTAGTGTTTATTGCAAGTTCTTTAAACACCCCTCACCCGATGCTCACGCATCGACCTCTCCCGCAGGGGGCGAGGTTTTAAAAAGCGTCTTTAACGCCTTCTCTCGCAACGTCATGCTTGAGCGTGAGCGCAGCGAACTGCCTCGAGCATCCAGGAATTTTATGGCAATATTATTAAATGCAGCAAACAGTATTGTTTCTCACTTTTTAAACGTCATTACCGGATTTATTCCGGTAATCTTGGTGCAGCGAGTCTCTTACCTAGTCAAAAAATTAGCCATATTATTCAAAAGGAGTATGTTGAGCCAAGATTGCCGGAACGCATCCGGCAATGACAATAAAAGACGCTTACTTAGTGCTTGCTGCAAGTTTTTTAAGCGGATGTACCATCCTGGATCCTCGGCGAATGAGCTAACGCTCAAAGCCAAGGATGACTATAAGAGTGTGCTGCAACTTGGCCGTTCTATGATTGAAATGTTAGGCGTGCTGGCGATTATTGGTGTTCTGTCTGTCGGCGGCATTGCCGGTTACTCTAAAGCCATGGAAAAATTTAAAGTCAATAAGGCTATAGAAGAATACAGCTACTTAATTTATGGATTACTTGAACACTTAGACGAAATACAAGAAATAAGCAAACCATCTGCTAAAAAATATGATATAATAGAACTTATAGATGCTTTGCAGCTTGTTCCTAAAACTTGGATTGTTAAAAGACTCAATGACCATGATGTCAATTATTATTATCTTGACCCAAATCAAAATTGGGTTAGCATTTTTTCAAGAAACAATCTTTTGGTTTTTGATATTGTTATAGGCGGTGTAATAACTGATGAAAATAAAAAAGAGATAGCAGCAAACTTTTCTGCAAATTTCTGCGTAGAACTATTAAACAATATTGCCTTTCCTTTACACTCCACCTTAAACAGGCTCTATCTGTATAAATCCAAAGGTGGCGGACAATCTTTTTATGGTGATAATTATTGCAAAAATAACAAAATATGCATAAGTTCATTAACTATTGCTAAAATGCATGAAGTTTGCTCTGCCTGTTCAGGAACAGAAATGTGCGCTGTCACATTAGAATTTTAGAAAAAATTATTCTATAAACACAAAAAAACAGACTCAAAAATCAGAGTCTGTTTCTTTTAACTTCAAGACTTTTTCACAGCCTTTTTAACATAGTTGCAAATACTTGTAAGCACTAAAACCAGCAAAACTACACAGCCGACAACGGCAATATAAAACCAGATATTTAACGGCAGTTCCTTGATATGGTGCAGATTGTACCAAAGAAGAACCGGTGCAGAACACCAAAATTTATAGACTCCGGCAAAAATGGTGCCAAATCCGATAAGAACGCCGCAGACACCAATTGTGAAAAGTACACACATACCGGCACATAGCATCATACAGGTTACACACATAGAATGATAATCTAATTCATATTTATTCGGATATTCTTTTTTATAAAAACCAAGCGTAATAAAATTAAACTCATCAAACAAATTACCAATACTTTCAGGTGAGCCTTTTCGCAAGTTTTTCATCAGTTTTATTTTATGTTTTTTCCATCTTCTTCGTTGCTCAAACAAAAGTTCATAACAAAAATAATGATGTTTACACTGCCAAAAAGTCGCCAGATCCACACAAAAAACAGCAGCCCCAATGACTATCTCCCAATTTTCTTTCCACTCAAGCAATAAGAACGGAACACAAAAATATATAAAAGCTATCAGAAAATAAATATCAATACATCTGCTATTTTTTCTTAACTCATATTGCTTGTTATTTGTATTTTTGAGCAATAATGATTTAGATATTTGCGGAACCAGAGCAATAACCACGACCACTCCGAAAACCATAAATAAACCCGTAAAAAATGTCCCCATATACATAACAATAAAATTTAAAAATTAAACAAAATTATAATTAACTCTGTTTAAAAGAAAAACATTTTTACTGATTTTTGTCAAGATGTTTTGCATTTAGAGCCTGTAAAAATTATCAGATAATACTGCTTTAAATTTCAAAAAAATATCTCCGATTAGCAAAACCGGAGATATTTTTTATAGCATTTGAATTTTTGATTATTCAAATCTGTGCGGCATTTCCGCTTCTTTTTGCAGCTTAGCCACAAAGTCGTCTAAAGACATAACTTCCTGCTTTTCAGAGCCCAGACGGCGAACCGTAACCGTGCGGTTTTCTTTTTCTTTAGCGCCGACAACAGCAATTACCGGAACTTTAGCCAATGAATGTTCACGAACTTTGTAGTTGATTTTCTCATTGCGCAAATCTGTTTTAGCCGTCAAACCAGCCTTTGTCAAAGCGGCGGCAACTTCGTTGGCGTAATCGTCAAACTCGCTGACAATCGGAGCAACCACAACTTGTTCCGGAGACAACCACAGCGGCAATTTACCGGCGTGATGTTCAATCAAAATACCCAAGAAACGCTCAATAGAGCCAAACAAAGCGCGGTGCAGCATAACCGGCTGATGTTTTTCGCCGTCTTCGCCGATGTAGGAAATATCAAAGCGCTGAGGCAAGTTCATATCTACCTGAATGGTACCGCATTGCCATTCACGGCCGATAGCGTCGCGCAAAATGAATTCCAGTTTCGGGCCATAGAAAGCACCTTCGCCGGCGTTGATTTCATATTTGTAGCCGTGTTTTTCCAAAGCGTGAGCCAAAGAATTTTCACACAAATCCCAAATTTCATCAGAACCGATACGATAAATGCTGTCCGGACGAGTCGACAGATAAATTTTAATATTATCAAAACCAAAGTCTTTATAAATATCAAAAATCAGTTTCATTGTGCGGATGCACTCGTCTTCCATTTGTTCCGGAGTGCAGAAAATATGCGCATCGTCTTGCGTAAATTCACGCACGCGCATCAAGCCCATCAAAGAGCCGGAAGCTTCATAGCGGTTTACTTTACCAAACTCAGCCAAACGCAGCGGCAAATCGCGGTAAGATTTTACGCCTTGTTTATAAACCAACAGTCCGCCCGGGCAGTTCATAGGTTTTACGCAGAATTCCTTGCCGTCTTCGGTTTTGCCGGAATAGTTGTGCGCGCCGTATTTATCCCAGTGACCGGAGGTCACCCACAGGCACTTATCCATAATACGCGGTGTAGAAATTTCTTCATAACCGTTATGTTCTTGGCGGTTGCGCATATATTCAATCAGCTTGCGGTATACGCGGTAACCTTTGTCATGCCAGAAAACCGCACCCGGAGCGTATTCCGGCTCAAAATGGAACAAATCCATTTCCTTGCCGATTTTACGGTGATCGCGCTTAGCGGCTTCTTCAAGCATAGTCAAATAAGCGTCCAATTCTTTTTTAGTCGGCCAAGCGGTTGCATACAAACGCTGCAGCATTTCATTTTTAGCGTCACCGCGCCAATAAGCTCCGGCAACTTTGGTAATTTTGAAAGCGTCGCCGATTTTACCGGTTGACGGAACGTGCGGACCGCGGCACAAATCGGTGTAATTGCCTTGACGATACAGAGTAATTGTTTCATCTTCAGGCAAATCTTCAATAATCTGCACTTTATAATGTTCGCCCAGCTTTTTGAAAAATTCAATAGCCTCATTGCGCGGCATTACAATGCGTTCAATTTTTTCATCACGTTTGACAATTTCGTGCATTTTGGCTTCAATTTTAGCAAAATCTTCGGTTGTAAAGTTTTCTTTGCAAGAAAAGTCATAATAAAAGCCGTTTTCAATAGCCGGACCGATTGTAACTTGAGCATCCGGCCACAGTTCTTTAACAGCCTGAGCCATAACGTGAGAGCAAGAGTGACGCAAAATTTGTAAACCGTCTTTGTCTTTGGCGGTAATAATAGTGACTGTAGAATCGGTGGTTATCGGAGCGGTTAAGTCCTGCAATTTATCATTAACGGAAACAGCCAATGCGGCCTTTCCCAAACTCGTACTGATTTTATTGGCGATTTCCAAGCCGGAAACGCCGTCTTTTTCATCTAATATACTGCCGTCAGGCAATTTAATTTTAACCATTTTATCTACCTTTTCACTATTAAAAAGTTCACTATAAGTTTATCAATTCTTTATAAACCTCAATTGTTTTATCACACATAATTTGTTTTGTAAAATGTTCTTTTACATTTTTTATACCGGCAGCGCCGATTTTTTCTCTTTCCTCGGTTGAAAGGTGCAAAGCCCACTCAATAGCTTCGGCCAAAGCCTTGGCGCTGGTGCTTTCATAGAGCCTGCCGGTCACGCCGTCTATCACGGTTTCTACCGAACCGCCGATATTGGAAGCCACCACGACTCTGCCCATGGCCTGCCCCTCAATCGCAATGCGCCCGAAAGCCTCAGGCTCAATAGAGGTTGAAAGCACAACATCCGAAACCATCATCGCCGCCGGAATATCCTTGACATTGCGGATAAATAAAAAGCGGTCGGTCATATTGTAGTCGGCAATCATCTTGCGCAGCTCGGAAGCATACTTTTTTCGCCCTTGGTCATCGCCGATTATCACACAGAAAAAGTCTTCATTATCAATCAGATGCAAGGCTTCAATCAGCAATTTCTGCCCTTTCCAGTTGGTCAGGCGACCAATCAGAGTCACAATCGGCTTGTCTTCAGGAATATGATTGTCTTCCAGATATTTAATCATACGTTCGGCAGAAGTCGTTTCCACATTAAAGTTTTCCATATTCACACAGCGGTGAATCAAGCGAATCTTGCTTTCATCCGTTTTATAATTCTGCAAAATATGCTGCTTAATGTGGTTGGAAATGGCAATCACGCGTTCGCCGTAAGTCATTATTTTGTTGTAGAATTTCTTAATACCCCACGGGCCTAAGCCGTAGGTGCCGTGGAAAGTAGTCACAAAATGCACGCCGCAGCGCTTGGCCGCCCAATAAGCACTCCATGCCGGAGCGCGCGAACGGGCATGCACAATGGTAATACCGTATTTTTTGATGATTCGCGCCAAACGCAGCGAATTCAGATACATTTTAAATATATTCTTAGTTTTCAGCGGCAGCGTAAAATGCTTAACCTTGATACGATCCAAATTATATTCCATACGTCCGCCCTCGGAAGCGACATAGTTTTCAATACCACGTTTCTGCAGTTCTGAAGCAATTTCTATGGTGCCGAGTTCAACACCGCCCTGCCCCAATTCCGGCAGAACCTGCAGCACAACAATTTTTTTATTATCTTGATTTTCCATACTTTTCACCTGTACAGTACCATTTAAATTTGTTGCATTATACAATAAACGCTGCATTTTTCAAAAATTTACGGCAGGTTATGCACATCGGCGCACAAAAAAACACCGCTGTCTTAAAACAAGACAACGGCATTTTTTTAGGTTATTCATCTGTTTCATCCAGTTTGCATTCTTTCTCCAGCTCAGTCACAGACATAAACCAGTCAACAACTTTTTTATCGGTTTTGGCTGCAATAATACCGTTAAACACTGCTGCAACAAAGAATGTAGCAATTCCGGCAACCAGCGGCAAAATCAAGGACAAAGCCAAGAATACAACGCATTTTCTGCGGTTAGTCTGGAAATAGTTGGCAGAAACCACAGCTAAGCCGACAGAGATAAGGCTGTAGATAAGGTATTCTATACCAAAGCCTGAATCCATGTTAATCACAACGCCGTTAGTTTTTGCACCAACCAACATAATTGCCAAAAAAGCAACAACAAGAACAATAACACTGTTACGAGTCTTCTCCATAATCTTGAAAAATTAAACAGTTAAACAATTAAGTTAATTTATAAGTTTATGGTATTTAATCTTCAAAAAGATGTAAAGACAACAAATTTAATTGCCATAATTCTAACCATAATACTTATTTAATACATTTTTATTGTATGATTATTTTTGACTTTATGCAAGAAATTTTTAAATATTTTCTTGTTTTTTTGTACAAAATTGGTATAATAGACTAAATAATTTTACTCAGGAGAATAAAATGTCGGCTGTAAATTTTGCATTAAAACCTGAAAAAACTACAAAACTGTATTTAGATAACAGCTTTGCTCTGAAAAAGCGCTTTAATTATGTTTATGTGGATTTAGAATCCGCTTTTGCCGCTATCCGGCAGGCTGAGCCAAAGGTTTCTCTTGATAAATTTGAACGCTATCTTAAATCATGCAATAATGACGGACACCGCTTGCAGGAAAGTTATTACGATTCAGCCAAAACTCAGCTGATGAGCAAATGTATTGTCGATAAAAACGGCCGCAAAGACGGGCCATCCCTGCACTATTCCGAAGACGGACAATCCGTGACTTACGGCTGGTACCGCAAAGGCAAGCCGCATGGCAAATGGATGAAAAAAAGCAAAAACGGCGTAATTTCTAGCTTTAGTATGATTTATAATAAAAACGGGCAAAAAATTTCACCGGATACTTCGGTTTATGACGGGAAGCTGAATAAATTTTGGTACAACGCCAAAACCGATGAAATGAAACAAATTCTTGAAAACGGTAAACCGACAGCAGCCTATAAAGCCATAATCTCCGAAAGAATTTCTAAAATGCAGGCGGCAGGACGTTCCGGCACTGTAAAAATTGATGAAAAATTGGCGGATATCCGAGCTAAAATTCATCATTCCGCTTCAGAACAAAGCGATACCGCGGCAAAACCGCAGACCCAAATACAGCATACCGCCTTGAAAGCAGCAATAAAGTCCGGCTTTTTGGAAAAATAAACACTCAACAAAGCCGCTGATAATTTATTCGACTTTAGGACACGTAAAAAAAATCCGCCTATCTATAAAAGATAAACGGATTTTTTAGTTAATACAATTTAGAAGCTACGGCATAAGGAATAATATTTTCCCGCCGCACTGATTTTTCTTTCAGATTAGTATAGCGCAGCAGCAAACCTCTTTGATTTTTGGGCGCGCCGGCTCTGGTATAAAGCTTGTCGGCGTTCAAATATCGATAAGACATCGCGGGCAGCTCATACAAATCTCTAATCTTCAATTTTTCAGTAAACACCTGCCATAAAGTCCAAAAATACTGCTGAACTTCCACATTATTTTTAGACTGGCGATAGAAAAACTCTTCTATCAAAGCATCTTCGGATACTGCGTAAACAGTGCCGTCTTCAACTTCGGGCTTGAGTTTTTCCAAACGTTTGCTGAAATTACCGATTCCCGTGCGCGAACTTGCCACCATCAGCGCCGTCATTTGATTTGGTTCCAGCGAAGTTTGCAGATTTTCCAAAAACGCATTTTTGACATCGGCAAAATACTCTTGCATTTTGGGATACACCTCCGCGCGGATAGTATAATCCTTTGGCTGTATCCATCGGTCTTTGACTGCCGACACGCCGCAATACATAATATACGCGCCATCGCCGGTTTTAAGCGCATCCAGCTGCACTCCGTTCATATACCCCATCAAGACAATCGCTTTCGGTATGCACTTATCATACAGCTCGGCGTTAGCTTGAGCTTCTTTTTCTGTATAGCGCGGCGTTCTGGCTAAAAAATAAGCGGCAGAAGCAACAGCTATATAGAACACCACTGCTATTCCAACCAAACATCTCGGCGACATAGCTGAAAAAAACTTTTTCATAAACATAAAATTAATAATAAACAAAAATGTACTCTTTATGTCAACAAGAGTACATTTTTTGGCTTTGTTTGTCAATTAAAATCGACTATTCACGCTCAATATGATTTTTCAGCCGCTTTATTGTGTCAGCAGGCAATGAATCTGCGTGAGTCTTATGTGCATCCTGTTCTTTTACCATAACGCTCACATTAGTGGTATCAGCTGCAGCTGTGCTGATAGAATCAGCCTGTTCTTTAGCTTCTACTTTAGTCGCTGTTTTGCGCTTTGCCGCATTTGCACGCTCTTCCGCTTTGATTTGCTCCAATCTGCGGCGCTTAGCCTGGTTAGCCTGTTCCTGCAAATCTGCGGCGCGGCGTTTTAAATTTTCCTGATAATGTTCAGCATCGCCGACAACCTGAATTTTTCTATCTATAATAATCAAGCTGTTATTAGCCTTCAAAACTCCGTCTTCATAGGCTTCAACCACAAACGTGTCGCCGTCCGGCAGATCATATTCCTCGGGATGCGTTGGCATATTGAGCCGTTTTTTGCTTATGTTTTCATTATTATCCAAGCCCCACGCCAGCTGCATTATACCGTCTTTTTTCATATTTTTATCTGTATAAACCGGAATATTGACCTTATGCAGCTTAACCGTATTGCCATAAATATCAACATCCTCAACAGCATCTATGGACAGCATATCCTGAGCCGGCTCCTGTTCCGGTTGTTTATTGTTCACACATCCGGTTAAGGTCGTAGAAGTCAGAGCTGCGCCGACCATAAAAGTTTTCAACTGATTTAATTTATCTTTCAAAGCCATTTTATTATCTCCTAAAATTACAGTCAATATAGCCCGAAAACGCTTTTTTGTCAATAAATTATTCACAATAACCGGTATTTTAAAGCAAATTATTTGCATTTGATTTTCAGCCGCGTAAAATAAACGCAAACAAAAGGAAATAAATATGCTGAATATTCTTTGGACTTCATTTTTTATTATCAGTTTTATTGCTGCTTTTATTCAGGCTTGCTTTTTAGACAATCCGCAAATCTGGACCACGCTTGCCAATCATTTGTTTGAAGCGGCAACCGGCGCTTTTCAGCTGGCTTTGAATTTAACCGGAATGCTCTGCCTATGGCTCGGGCTTTTGAAAATTGCCGAAAAATCCGGCCTAACCGAAATATTTGCCAAAGCCTTGCGTCCGCTGTTCAGAATTATTATGCCGGATTTGCCGCAGAACAGTCCGGCGATCGGCTCAATGGTTATGAATATAGCCGCCAATATGCTCGGGCTGGACAATGCCGCCACTCCGATGGGACTGAAAGCCATGGAACAGCTGCAAGAAGTTAATCCGCACAAAGATAAAGCCTCAAAAGCGCAGATAATGTTTATTGTGCTAAACGCCTCTTCCTTAACGATTTTGCCGGTTTCTATTCTGATGTACCGCCATTTGCAGGGAGCATCCAACCCCGGAGCCGTGTTTGTGCCGATTTTGCTGGCTACATTATGTTCTACCCTCGCCGGCTTTTTAGCTGTTGCCGTTACGCAAAAACTGGACATTTTCAATCGTAAAATGCTGGCTTATTTAACCGGACTGATCGCGGTTGTCGGCTTAATAAGCTATGGCTTTTACGGCCTTGCTCCCGAAAAACGCCTGACATATTCCGAAACATGCGGCAATGCGCTTATTCTGGGTTTTATAACTTTTTTTCTGCTGTTCGGAGCCTGCAAAAAGCTTAATCTTTACGAAACCTTTATTACAGGAGCTAAAGAAGGCTTTCAAATTGCCGTGCAAATCATTCCTTATTTAGTGGCGATGCTGGCGGCCATTGCGGTTATGCGCTATTCCGGTGTGCTGGACGCTTTGGTTTGGTGCTTTGAAAAAATATTTTCCGGGCTGGGTTGCGATACCGGATTTATCGGCGCTTTGCCTACTGCTTTGATGAAGCCGCTTTCCGGCAACGGCGCCCGCGCTTTGATGATTGAAACCATGCAAAATTACGGTGCTGACAGTTTTCCGGCTTTTGTATCGGCCGTTATTCAAGGTTCGACTGAAACGACTTTTTATGTGATAGCTTTATATTTCGGCGCCGTTAAAATAGCCAAAACCGGAGCCGCCCTGCCCTGCGCTTTGTTTGCCGATTTTGTCGGCGTTGTTGCGTCTGTTATAATCTCCTACATTTTTTATTAAGGAAACTAAAATGAAAATTCTGGTGCAAAAAGTTCTAAACGCTTCCGTAACCGTAAATCAGCAGCTTGTTTCGCAAATAGGCCAAGGATTTTTGCTGTTTATCGGCGTAGAAAAAAGCGACACTCAAGCTCAAGCCGATTTTTTGGCGAAAAAAATTGCCAACCTGCGGATTTTTGAAGATGAAAACAATAAGATGAATCTGTCAATTCAAGACGTTAAAGGAGAAATTCTGGCGGTTTCGCAATTTACCTTAGCCGCAGATTTAAGCCGCGGCAACCGTCCGGGATTTGAAAGCGCTGCCCGCCCCGAAGAAGCCAAGCCCTTATATGAATATTTTGTAAAGCAGTTGCAAACCTATAACCTGCCGGTGCAAACCGGAATTTTTCAAGCCGATATGAAAGTTGCGCTGGTCAATGACGGCCCCTGCACGTTTATTTTGCAAAAATAGCCGCATATAAAAAATCGGAAAACTTAAAGTTTCCCGATTTTTTATTCATTCATCTTTTATGTTTTTGCCGTACATAATCAGATACAGGCAAATCCACACAATAGCCGCCAAAATCAAACAGCTCGTTGCGACAAAATCATGATACTGCTGCAGCTGATTGGTTAAATCAAAACCAAAATAAATAGCAAAAATCAAGCAAAGCGCTGCAATAGTGACATACGATAAGTTTTTTCTGGTCATACGCTTTATATTGTTAAATTAAATTCAATGAAAAAGCGGAATGCTCTTGAATACTCCAACAAGCCAGTCCAGACAATTTTCAAAAATGCTGCTCCAGCTAACCAACAAAGCAAAACCGATGGCAAAAGCCAGCAGCATAATTATCAAAAAAGTGATATTTCGGAGCTTGATAAACAAATTACGGCGTTCAGCCTCAAGCTGTTCAACATAATCCGGATTGCAAGAATCTATCCACACTTTTTCTTTATACTGTTCACAGTTTTGCTTGGCTTCAGCATACCTCGGCCATACGTCATACAGCCAAGAAAGCAGCAAACGCACAATCGTTGCAGCAAACAAAAAACCGACCAAAGGCAAAGCTTCTTCGATTGTTACAGCAAAAGGCGCCAAAGCTATCACAAAAATCAAAATAATTGTGACACCCCATTTTAAATAATAACCGTTCATAAGCAAAATAATTTTAGTAAAACATAAATATAAAATTTGCTGCTATGTTACCATGTCTCAGATTTTTGTCAAGTTACAAATAAAAAAAGAGCCGTGAAAACGCAAAAATTTTCACAGCCTTTTTTTAATTTAATGATTTACCCAGTTCAAAAAATTGGCAGCCCAATCATTCCAATCAACAACTAAAGCGCCTAAAATCATAAACATTGCAGACACAATAATGCTGCCCAATTCATAATTAAGCTTATCTTTAGCTGCGGCATACAAAATTTCTGTAGACGTAATATTGGTAGGAGTTACCTTATCTCCCATATCCAGAAGTTTTTGCCTAGCCTTTTTTACTCTTTTATACCGCTGCAGCTGCTTGATATAACTCAGTATAAAAACACGCAAGATAAGCAAAAATGCAAAAATCAAAAACATTCCGGCCAGAGAAATGCCTGATGCAAACGGTGTCATCAGCACTGTCAAAGCCAATAAAAGAACAATGCAATGTTCCCAATAACGACTAATCATAAGCTAATAATTTAAGTGAAACATAAATATAAAATTTGTAATTATGTTAGCATTCCCTATATTTTTGTCAAGATTAAAATAAAAAAACACCGCAGCTTTTCTGCCTCACGGTGTTTAATCAGTTTATGGTTCAAAGACCGAACAACGGAAATTTTGCAGCCAGACCGGAAATCCAGCGGCTCAAATTGCTGAACGGTATGTTCCAATCAATGGTCATAGCTAATATACAGACCACCAAACTGCAGGCAAGAATAAATGACATTGCAATCAAAGCATAGCGCTGATGCATATTCATTTTATACGCGCTTTTGGCGGCGCCGGTAGAAGCTAAGCCCCATTCAGCCGCAAAACTGCGGTATTTGCAGTATTCTTCTTCAAACAGATATTTCTGAGCTCTGAAGATGGACATCAAAACTCGGATTATGGCCAGCAATACAGCGATAAAGAATAAAACCGCAAAGGCTTTTTCTGTGGTAAAAGGCAGCAAAATTATTGAAAAAATCAATAAAATTGTCACACCCCATCTCCAATAATAACCATTCATACGCAAAATAATTTTAGTGAAACATAAATATAAAATTTGCTGTTATGTTAGCACTGCCTATATTTTTGTCAAGTTTTAAAACAAAAAAAGACTGCAAAATCCTTGCGGAAATCACAGTCTGATTTTTCATTAACGGAACATCATTAACAGCATATCATTCCGGACTGAATTTTTTAAGGCTCCGGTTTTTGCCAATTTTCTGCCGGTGTGAACATCATAGGCGCACAACAGGCAAAAAATCCAAAACAAAGCCCCCGCACCTGCAATAAAGCTATGAAAAAACATACCAATCAAAGCAAATGCAGCACAAAAAACAATCAATACACTGAAAACAACCTTCTCACTAATTAAATTCATCTTCATAAAAATTTTAAACACACAAATATATTTTATCAATTTTATATATAGCATATTTGTGTTTTTCCGTCAATACAGTTCCATAAAAAACTGCAGAAGTTTTTGCAACTTCCGCAGTTTTTTTTAACCTAGCTGATAATTCCGCTAAAGATAGAGCCCATAGTTTGCAGCCATTCTTTTACATTATGGAAAATCGGCCACCAGTCAACTTTATACCCGAGGAATCCTACGGGCAGAAAATAAATTCCAAACTTAATCACATCCAGCTTAATTTTTCTGAACTTAATCCTAAATTCGGCATCTTTTTCTTTTTCAAACTTTTCCTTAGCCTCTCCCCATTTCTTTTCGGCTTGCGCACAGGCTTCATCAATATCTTTGCCAAACTGTTTATAGTCGGACAGAAAAACCCCAAAGCAATGAACAGACGCCAGACTTAAACCCAGCATAACAAAAAGAACCAAGCTCGAAGCTTTATCGGCCAGAGATAAAGAAAAAACAAACATACTGCCTAAAAACAGCATGATAACAATCATTGCAACAAATTCGGCTGCAGAAATTTTTTCCTCATGTCTGTCAATAAAATCTAAATAAAAATTCATAAGCAAAATAATTTTAATGAAACATAAAAATAAAATATTGCCTGAAGTTTACGGCTTTTTTATATTTTTGTCAATATGCAATAAAAAAGGCCGTAAAATCTTTATGGATTTTACAGTCTTCTTTTTTTAAGATTCTGCTTAATCATTATGAGGCAGCAAGCCAAACAAATCTACCAGCAAACGAGCCGCCCACAGCAAACAAGCTCCGGCAAAAATACCGATGGCGCCCACTAAAATTGCCTCCAAACAAAACCAAAACAACACAACCGAAACAAAGATAAAAACTATTCCGATAATTACGGCTGCGTATGTTAATACAATCGCAAAGTTACGAATATAAATTCGAAGTTTGTTTGACATAAAGATAAAGATTTAAAAATTAAACATACTAATAACAAACTATTTTTATAAAAGCACAATTCAGCATTTTTGTCAATATTGCAAAACAAAAAAACTGCAGAACCTGTTTAAGATTCCGCAGTTTTGCTAAGCACTTATTTTGCATTTTTCGAATTACCGATAAACACAAATGCAAACAAAGCCATATAAAACACAAATATAATCGCCGGAGGATACGCTTCCATCTCCATAACATCCAGATAAGAAAAGCATATTATCATTCCCAGCATAACTACAGCCATAAAGCCGCAAGCCCAGCCCAGTTTTTTCATAGTTTTTGCTTAATTTGCCATAAACAAACCACAACTGCCACCAAAAGCGCAACTTCAAAAACTTCGACCACAAAATTTGCTACCATCATAACCGTAAATTTGAAATTAAACAAAATGATAAAAGACACCGTTATAAATCAGCTCCACCAATCGGCCACAGCGGCAAAAACATTTTTAAGCCCTACTGCACAGCCGATTAAAAAAGCAAGCACTCCGCAAAGCCCCAAAACCAAAGCCGTGCATACTTTCCGGCATTCCAGGCTCATAATTTTTTTAGCCAGCGGATACCTTTTTTCCAAGAATAGAAATTCCAGACCGGACTCGTCTTCATCGGAATTTGGCAAGCTTGTTTTTTGCAGCTTTATCCAGTTATCTTTTTGCAAATACAAACTATTCAGCTTAAAATAATTCAGCAAAAAGAATAACCCGAAAATCAGCAGCAAACAAAGCAAGACCAATTCAAACGCAATCCAGCCGCCGACAAACGGAATCGGTGCTGCCAAATAGAGCAAAAACGCTATTGCCGCACCAGTAATAACAAAATATTTCATAAGCTAATAATTTAAGTTACACATAAAAATAAATTTATGCCCGTAATTTACCGTTATTTCATATTTTTGTCAAGATATTTACACAAAAAAACTGTGGAAGCTTTAATGCTTCCACAGTTTTTTTCACATAGGAAATGCCCAACCCAACATTTTATCTAAAACAAATTCCTTAAGCTTATCTTTTTTCGGCAAGGATTTGATATACAATTCCTTGAAAAGCTCATATTGTTTTTTAACATCCTCTGCGGTGTGCTGACCGTCTGATAGTTTCAAGACTTTTTCAGCAATAGCAACCCTAATCTTTTCATCCGGATCATTGAAGCAATTATATGTTTCAAATTTCCTGTATTCCGCCATAGCAAACTCCCAATATTCATCACAGGACGGCAAGCTTTGCTTAAGCCGCTGTTTTTCTTCTGTTTCAAGGCGCTGCCGCTCGGCCGCTTGCTGTTTACGCTCTGTTTCAAGCCGTTCAGCTTCCTTACGTTCTGCTTCCAGACGCTGTGACATTTGCCGCATTTGTTCTGCTTTTTTCTGCATACTTTCTAACTCTTGTTGTCGGCGTTCTGCTTCCAAACGTTCATTTTCTGTTTTTTGACGCCGCAGAGAAATTGCTCGAAATACAAGAACAAAACCTATTACAAAAATTACTGCAAATATAAAAGCGCTCAATGGACTAACAGTAATAAAATTAAAAAATTTCATTATAATAAAAAATTTAAAAATTAAACATAAATATACAAAACACGCTTTAATATAAACATATTTTTGTACATTTATCAATATCATAATACAAAAAAATTCTATATTTTGATTTTTAACAAAAAAACTGCAGAAGCTCTAATGCTCCCACAGTTTTTTAATACATAAAATAACGCAAAGACAATCTTCTAAATTGCGCTGCCGCACAATTCGTCATAGGCAGTTTTCAGCACCTTCCAGGAAGAAAACCTTTCTTCAGCACTCTTCTGCAAAGGGAATACATAAGTACGATGCATCAGCTGATACTGTTTATCCAGTTCAGTTTTAGTAAAACGACTGTTTGTCAGTTTAAGGATTCTCATAGCAATCTCTCTGCGGACAGCTCTGTCTGCATCATCATCGCCATTATGTGCTTTAAACTTACCGTATTCAGTCTTAGCAAAATTCCAATATTTGTTAATTTCTTGAGGTGTCAGCTCAGCTTTTGCTTTTCGTTCGGCTACTTGCTGCTTACGTTCGGCTTCAAGACGTTCTGCCTCCTGCTTTTTGCGCTCTGCTTCAAGACGTTCTGCCTCTTGTTTCTTGCGCTCAGCCTCAAGACGTTCAGCCTCCTGCTGTTTGCGTTCAGTCTCAAGTCGTTCGGCCTCCTGCTGTTTGCGCTCGGCTTCAAGTCGTTCAGCCTCCTGCTTTTTGCGTTCGGCCTCAAGACGTTCGGCATCTTGCTTTTTGCGCTCGGCCTCAAGACGTTCTGCCTCTTGCTTTTTGCGCTCGGCTTCAAGACGCTCCGCCTCTTGCTTCTTGCGCTCGGCTTCAAGACGCTCCGCCTCCTGCTTTTTGCGTTCAGCTTCAAGCTGTTTTTTCATAGTTTCAAGACGTTGCTGCTCGGCTTCTTGTTGCTTACGCTGTGCCTCAATGCGCTGATGAAAAAATACCGCCAATAGACAAATTATGCCTATTACACAAACCGCGCCTCCTAAAAAAGCAATCCACGGATTAACGGTAACAAAATTAAAAAGTCCTACCATAATAAAAAAAATTAAAAATTAAACAAAATTATAATTAACACTAACTAAGTGTGTAATTTATTTTGCAATTTTTGTCAAGATTTTTCAGAAGCTTTTTCGCAGCCGGAGCTGCCAGCTTTCGCTGTTGCGGCCAATGTTGTGGCTGCCCTCATAGCTGATTTCCAGCGATAAATTATCAGTAATCCCGAACGAAGCTGCGGCTTTATAAATCAGCCTGTCGCCGAATTTGCGGGTTGCCCAAGTTTTTTCGGCGTTAAAATGCAGCCGCACCGCACCAAAGTCTTTCAAAACACCGATTTCCGGAGACAATCCGCCCCAGCTGTTATGCGGAATAAAACCGCCGTACGCACCGTTGACTTTCAGCAAGCCATAAAGCCAAATATCTGCCGGCAAAGCAATAGTTTTACCAACTCCGCCGTAACCGTAGCCGACATAGCCTTCATCATAATTCTGGGGATTATAGTCGCGTTTAATTTCCGCACCGACAGCATAGGAAATCGGGTCAAACACCCTGTCCGCCGGCACTAAGGATTTAATTTTTATCGGCGCAAAGTTCTGCAAAACCGTTTTGTGAGATTGGTTATAATAGCGCCATTTGCTGGACATCACACTGATTTCCGCTCCTTTAACCAGCCCGAAACTGCTGTCGGTTAAAGCCGTGTACGCCGGACGGATTTCTACTTCTTCAAAGCTCTTATGGCGATCTTCCCCGCCGCTGAATGATATTTGCATAGAATCGTGCGACAAAGCCGGATTTTCTCCAACCGGTTTAGATTTTTCAACAATCGGCAAAGCACTGCGCTTGCGCAACACGCCAAAACTGGCTTTGCGGTATTCTTTCAGCGGCATATTTCCGGCTGTATATTCATATTGAAAATACTGATAAACCGCCTCATAAACCTCTGACTTTTCCATATCAGTCAAATTTTCCGCCGTAAAATCATATTCTTCTACACCACGCAAAAACGCCTGATATTGCTCATCATTCATCGACTTTAGCAAGTTTTGAATCTGGGTATAGCGCGCCGGACGATAGTTTTGCGACTTAACCAAATTCGGCTCATTATTGATGGTTTTAAGCGTATCCAACGGAATCACCCACGCCGGATATTGCTTAGTCAGTTCCAAACTCGGACGCACCGCCTCCAGCAATTCTAAAATCAGATACGAGCAGTTTTTACTCAAAAAATAGTAGCGGATTTTGGCTTGCCGCATTTCATAAAGATGGTCAACGAATTTTTGTTTTTCTTCATCTGTTAAATTAAGATTATATTCCCAAATATCTCTATTTTCTATATTATTATAAGTGTTGATAATTTCCCAATACGGACTTACACTATATACTCCGAGATATCCGCCGAACAAGCCTTTAAGAGCGAACATCACGCCGTGTTCCGTTCCGGAATCCGCCCCAAAATTTGAGCCGTGCGCCAGCATTTGCGTCCCCTTGCGCGCCGTGTCTATACGCACCAGCGTATGCCCGAACAACGAGGCCGGATTGCTCATATATGCGTTTGTAAACAAAATCGTGATACCGTTTGGCCGCACATCGTGCATAAATTGCTGATAGTCTTCGCAATCATTCAAATCACCCTGAACTTTTTCCAGCTGTTTCAGATAGTTAAACCGTGCCGGAAAGCGGCATTTTTCCTTGCCCTCAGAAAAAGCCGCCACTTCCGCCATAAATTCAGCCTGCGGATTGCTACGCCCGTCCGGACTTATATAAAATTCCGAATTTTCCACCAAACCTTGATAGCCGTTAAGCGTTTTATGATAATGCAGCAACTTCAGCCACGCCGTATCATACACCAGACTTTCCACAGCCATAGCCGTGCCGCACCATAATAAAACACTCAAAAAAATCAGAATATTCCGCATACACAAATAAAAAAGCCGCCCTCTACCTTTAAAAATCATTTACGGCAACAGAGCGGCTTTCCCTTATTTCAGCAATTAAGCCTTGGCAATTTCCATAACTTTCAAAGCCACATCAGCAGCTTCTACATTATCATTAGGGAAAATGTAAGCAAAGTTCTGTTGAACTTCTTTGCCCAAAGTTTCACTGTCCATATCTAAGATACCGGCCAAAGTTTCAATGGTTTCGCCGCGTCCAGCTGCTGCGTCCATTGCAAACTGTTCCATATTGTCTTGTAAAAAGGCCAGAGTCATACGGCCTGTACCGCCGGTTACACGTCCGTTAGGGTCGCATCCAGAAGTTCCCATCGTCACACCGATGGTGTTAGAAAACCAAGAGTTGGTGGTCATAGCCAAAGACTGAGGGATTACACCGCTTTGACCGCGCCAAGCCATAGAACCCAAACCGCAGCCGCCGGTGCTGTCAACAGCGTGAGCGGTGCCGGCCAAACATACAACAGATAAAACTGCCATTGTGCCTAAAAATTTTTTCATGTTACGCTCCTTTATAAAAAAAGTACATCAAACAAGTACATCTTAACAAAAAGTAAACAAAAGTACACATTTTCAGCAACTTTTGCACAGGTTTTGCTTGATTTATCATTCTTGTCACTTTTGCACTACAAATTTACTAAAATTGCATTTTTTGTCATTTTAAGACTACAAAAGTTGTAATTTAACAAAGTTTTTGTAAGTTTTATCCAAAAACTTCTTGAAATTATATAGTTTTTGGATTATTTTATCAATAAGAGGTATAAAATGATAGAAAGACCATTATATTTACAAAAACTTATTTCCTATCGCGATAAACCGCTGATAAAGGTTATCACGGGTATACGACGCTGCGGAAAATCCAGTATTCTAACAAGTTTTGCAGAATATCTTACAAAGCAAGGTGTGGAAAATAATCACATAATAAAAATGAACTTTGAAGATTTAATTTATGATGGAATTGATTATCAAACTTTAAACCAAACTATTTTAGATAAATTACCGGCAGATAATCAAAAAACATATATTATCTTAGATGAAATTCAAAGAATTGAACATTGGGAAAAAGTTGTAAACTCTCTTTTTTTGGATACTAGGCTTGATTTATATTTAACCGGTTCCAATGCCTATATGCTGTCATCGGAACTATCCACTTATCTCTCCGGACGGTATGTAGAAATAAAAATGCTTCCGCTTTCTTTCAAAGAATTTTTAACATTCTACACTTTTCCAAGTGATACGACTATTGCTAAAAAATTCCGTTATTATATGCAGTTTGGCGGAATGCCGTCTTTAAAAGATTTTAATTTAGATGAAACTAATTCAAAAGAAATATTGGACAGCATTTATAACACAGTCATTGTAAAAGATGTATTAAATAGAAATGAAGTCAAAGATGTTGTAACATTAAATCGTATTACAAAATTTTTGGCTGATAATATATCCAATATAACATCTATCAACAAAATATCACAGATATTAGCTAGTGAAAAGAGCCTTTCATCAGCCAATAATAAACTCGTTGAAAAATATGTAAAATCTTTGGAAAACGCTTTCATTTTTTACTCTATTGACAGATATGATATAAAAGGCAAGGATTATTTAAGAAGTTTAGAAAAATATTATATTGTTGACACCGGTCTAAGATACTATCAATTAGGTAAATTAGCCGATACAGGTAGAATTATTGAAAACATTGTATTTTTTGAATTATTACGCCGAAATTACAATACATCTATTGGTAAAATTGACGACAAAGAAATTGACTTTATTGCTGCTAAAGGAGATGAAAAAATTTACATCCAAGTATGTGATAACTTACAAAATGACAGCACCTTAGATAGAGAGCTAGCTTCTTTGCGTGCGATTAAAGATAATTTTACTAAGATAGTTTTAACCACAGATGAAATTCACATTGGCACAACAGATGATGGAATTAAGATAGTCAATTTGTTTGACTGGCTGCTACAATAACATATTTTGTCACTTACACAATACAAATTTACTAAAATTACATCTTTTGTCATTTTAAGACTACAAAAGTTGTAGTTTAGAAAAGTTTTTGGAAGTTTTATCCAAAAACTTCTTGGAATCTGATAGTTTTTGTAAAACAAAGCCATGAACAATTATTTCACAAAATTATTTGACTTACGCCAAAAAATTATATAGCCTCGTTTATAGATATGGGAAACCATATTCAGGGCGTCGAAAACCCTTTATTTGATTACATAGTCGCTTGCATAAGCGACTTTAAGCAGTTTATGCCGACTTCTGTTCAATTGGACGGATGTCGGTGAATAAGGCTATATGCTGAATAAGCCGAGCCGTTCTCTTATGTAATCATTGACGGTTTTCGAACATCCGCCCGCCCTTTCGGTGGGTTTTGTTTTTTATATAACAATAAACGGAGTTTGAAAAATGTATAAGAATATGAAAAAAGGTTTGGGCTTTCGTCTGCTCTTCTCTACTCGCAACGTCATTCTTCGGCGTGAACGAAGTGAACTGTCCGGAGAATCCAGGAATTTTATGGCAATATTATTAAATACAGTAAACAGTATTGTTTCTCACTTTTTAAACGTCATTAACGGGCTTGTCCCGTTAATCTTGGTGCAACAAGTAACTAACCTAGTCAATAAATTTGCCTTATTATTCAAAAGGAGTATGTTCAACCAAGATTGCCGGAACAGACTGTGCGTCATGTCTGGCAATGACAGTAAAAGACGAATGCTTAATACTTATTGCAAGTTCTTTAAGCAGATGTACCATCCTGGATCCTCGGCGAATGAGCTTACGCTCAAAGCCAAGGATGAC
>CAVGVF010000021.1:20050-20721 GCA_963632615.1 uncultured Eubacteriales bacterium | reverse complement strand
TCTCCGCCGTCATCGGCCGAAACAGGGTTGCCGTTTTCATCAACGTATTCCCAGTCGCCGCCGTCATCAGCCGAAACGGGATTGCCGTTTTCGTCAACATATTCCCAATCTCCGCCGTTATTATCAGAAGCTGGAGCAGCTGCGGCCGGAAGACTGTCATCAAAATTCCAAAGTCCGTTATCCTGTGCTTTAGTGGTGTCAGATACGGCGGCTTTGGGCTTCGGCTGTTGAATTTCCGGCTTAGGCAAATCATCTTCATGCCCCAGAGAAACCGGTTTGACATCGAGGTTGTTCAGGGAAACATTATTGTCGGAACTTAATGCGTTTTTGATTTTTAACAGCGCGTCTTCATACGAATGGAGTTGAGATTTTTTATATTCTTTTGCCGGTGTTTCCGCTTCGGCAGAATCTTCCGGCAAATCATCGTCAATAGTTGCTTTTTCTTGCGGATTTTCTGCGGTTAAAGCCGATAAATCTAAATCATCGATATTCAAATCAGTATCTTGTTCAGTATTTGCATCCGGCAATTTTGCGGCCGGTTTAATTTTTTGCAATTCGGGCGCAGGCACATTAGTGGTTTGCTGTATTTTGGGACTGTCAGCTTTTTTATCAGCCGCCGGTTCTCCAAAAGTGTTGTCCGAAAAAATATCCGGTTCATTATTGCCGGCAGC